>JAJYZG010000016.1 GCA_021800155.1 bacterium | reverse complement strand
TGTACAAGAGTGTGGTATCGGCAGCGCTTTCGGATAAAAGTTACGCCGGGGATAACAGGCTTATAGCGCCCAATAGTTCACATAGACGGCGCTGTTTGGCACCTCGATGTCGGCTCATCTCATCCTGGGGCTGAAGCAGGTCCCAAGGGTCCGGCTGTTCGCCGGTTAAAGAGGTACGCGAGCTGGGTTCAGAACGTAAATAACATTGCGTTCTACCGCTGAGAAGCGGTAAGGCGTTGGCGCAATCGAGCCAATAACGCCAATATCTGACTAATATCGGTGAAACCCCACCTGGATTAACGAACGGTCCAGAGGGCAATACCGAGGGAAGTCTTCCTAAAAAAGAGGAATGACCCCGTAGAGACTGGATCCCTAATAATTTAGGGTGAAGATAGGACAATAAAACTAAACCAAGTCCTATAATACGTCAGCCCCTAACTGTCATTAGACAGAAGGGTGAAGATATAGTCCGTGCCACTAGTAATGGTGGAATCAACACGCGTGAGACAGTTCGGTTTATATCCGCTGTGGACGTGAGGAAACTTGAGAGGATTTGTTCTTAGTACGAGAGGACCAGAATGAACGCACCTCTGGTGTACCAGTTGTTCTACCAAGAGCATTGCTGGGTAGCTATGTGCGGAACGGATAAGCGCTGAAAGCATATTAAGCGCGAAGCCGGCCTCAAGATTAGGTTTCCCTATGACCTCCCTGAGAGACGATCAGGTTGATAGGTGCAAGGTGTAAGCACGGTAACGTGTTCAGCCAAAGCATACTAATAGAGGCATTGACTTTTTACGGACTCTAAAGAGAGCCCTATATTTAGGATGATCTTTAGGGTTGAGCAATTGACTAGTTTTTGTTATTTACAAAGTTTGACTTATTTGCTATCTTTTTTAAGCTACCGTGTGGCTTGGACATCAACCAGTCCGGCCTAGAGATTTTAGGCAGAGCTTGGTTGGTGCCCATAGCGCGAGGGAAACACCTGTTCCCATACCGAACACAGCAGTTAAGCCTCGCAGCGGTTACAATACTTGGGGTTCACCCCGGGAAAATAGCACGGTGCCAAATTTTTGATTAAGGCCTCCGTAAAATACGGGGGTCTTTTTCATTAGTCAGCTTGACGTGTTGCCTGTGCAATACAGAAATTAATGTATATATAACTACAATAAGGAGTAAGCATAACCATAATACCTGATCTGTAAGCAATTTTGTCGTAGCAAATCTTACAGCTAGCCATAAGCATAATTGTGCTATAGTAGTTATGCTATCACGTTATAGCCACCTGTTTGTCGGAGTTAACGACAATAGAGATCAGGGGTGTACAAAAATCTTGTTGACTAGGAAGCAATAGCGTGATATATTAACAGATGATACGAAAGAAAAAGAGCTAAAGCAAAATGCGGTAGCTCTATTTTTTCGCTAAATAAGGAGGATTCGCCATTATGGCTGGAACCAAAACCGGCGGCAGGGCAGCCGCTAAGACCAATAAGACTAAGTACGGACCTGATTTTTACGCTCGTATCGGAGCGGTTGGTGGGAAAAAAGGTCACACCGGTGGCTTCTTTAAAAATCGGGAATTAGCCCGGATTGCCGGTGCGCGCGGCGGACGCGTAAGCCGTCGTGGCAAAAAGACCGTCTAGCTAGATCTAGTCTTAAAAATAAGCAAATGACCGTCTCTTAATAGAGGCGGTATTTGTTTTATAGTAGGACATTTTGCGGTTTTGGTTGCCCCTTTCGGTAAGCCCGGCAGAACCGCGATGAGGATACCTGCCAGACAGCGTGGCAATTAAAGCAGCTATAGGCACTTGATGTATCTTTTTGAATCGTTTTAGTGCCGCAAGTAGGACAAGTGCTGCGCCGGTGTAGCCAATCGCGGTAGCTGTCCAAACATTGCTGGACATGGTCTTCGCTAATTGTAAGACCTAAACTGGCCGCCAGCTCTTTGGCTTTTTCCCAAGCCTCTACCTCGAGCCTCACCAGTTCATAATCGGTTTTATATGTCTTATGGCCGAGTATGGCGTGACCGGTCTCATGTAGCAGAGCCCAACGCCCATCGGCTTCGATCTGGTCTGGTGCATAAGTGATTGTTTGGTCCGACGGGGACCAACAAAACTGTTCACCGGGAGTAAACTTTATATCCGGTAGGATTTTGCTTAACTGATCAATCATCGATGCTTCCTTTTAGAGCCAAAGACCTGCCTGGCATAATCATAACACCCGTAAATTACGGCATCGTCAGGCCGGAGTGCACCTTCAATACGCGGTGTTTTAAACAAAGGAGTCTCATACTGTTTTAAATGCTTAGTCAGAGGCTCTACCAACCGGTCGGCATAAATACCTACGCTGCCGCCGATTACGACTAGATCGGGTTCGGTAATGGCGATTAGTTCGGTCAGTCCCAGGGCAACATTTCGAGCAATATTGTCCCAGGTCGCCTCATCGGTAATATCCTTAGCCATTTTTCCATAAGTTTCAACGATAGCGCGGCCGGAGGCAAAATGCTCCCAAGGCATGACTTTACCGGCATGCTCCAGCATGATTAGGGACCCGCCGCTGTCGCCAATATTGTCGTCAATTGTTCGATTGACAATCAGACCGTAACCGATTCCCGTACTGATGGTTAGATAGAGCAGGCGCATTGGTGCGCGTAGCATAGATTCTGACAGACCGGCCAGCTTGGCATCGTTTTCTGCGACGGTCGGTGAGCCGATTAGTTGTTCAATGTCCGAGACAATCGGAACATTACGCCATATTAGGTTGCTAAAGGTTTCGGCTATACCGCTTGCGCGGTTAAAGCGGGCTACAGGTATGCCGACTCCGGCTGCCTGAAAATCTTTAGTTTTAAAAACCTTGACAACTTTATTTAGCTCGGCTAAAAACCGTTGGTAATCTTGTGGTGTAGGGAATCTTTGGTGCTCGGTTATCACACCGTTGTCATCAAGTACCGCGGCAATAGTTTTAGTCCCTCCGACATCGATACCCAAGTACATAATGAAAGTTTATCATAAGCCATCCTCGCAAAACGGCTGAATAATATATACTTAGTACTATGCTGAAGCATATGCGCTTTGTGATTATAACAGCCATACTGTTGGTATTCGGGGCATTGCTTGCAACCATCAGAGTTCAGGCCGCTACGCAATTGGTGGCTCAGGGTTATACTAGTACGTCGCCTTTACAGCCGGGTATGATCGTCCGGCTTGATCCCGGTCACACCGGTCAAGTGGAGGCACTTGACCTCAGCCATATTAAACAAATGCTGGGAGTTGTTGTTTTAGGTAGTTCTGCACCGCTGACGATTAGTTCATCATCATCCAGCGCCAATGCGCAACAGGTTTATGTCAGCAATACTGGTGAACACCAAGTACTAGTTACAACTCAAAACGGGCCAATAGTGCCAGGCGATTATATTACCGTGTCATCTCTATCGGGGTTTGGTATGCTGGCTAACGGCAATGCATCGATGGTGCTCGGGCAGGCTGTTTCCGGTTTTAACGGCAGTGCTAGTGTTCTTGATACCTCAACCCTTACGGGTCCTGGTGGCGTAAAGCAGACTGTGGCTATCGGCTCGATCCCGGTGGATATTAATATCAAGAGCAATCCATTGACACAGGCTACCACTAAAGGTGTCCCGGCGGTTCTTAGCCAACTGACGCATTTTGCTACGAATAAATCGGTTAGTGCCGAGAGGATCTATCTGGGCTTAGCTTGCGTTGCTGCAGGCTTAATTATTGCGGTGACTATTCTTTATGCAGCTATTAAAAACGGTTTCATATCGATCGGACGGAATCCACTCGTTAAACGCACGATCATCTTTAGTCTGTTCCGGGTGGTTGTTATTGCAATCATAATTTTTCTGGCCAGCCTAGCCGCGGCCTATTTCATAATCAGTCAATAACAAAGTAGTCATACACGTAAGATTGGCCAGCCTGTGGGGGATTAACCGAACAGATGTTAAAACCGGTAGTGCTGCGAGTAACGTAGTAATTTAATGTTGCCGAGCTGGCTCCTACCGGCGTCAGCAGCATATGTGGCGTTGCTAAAAACGGGCTGGTAAAGTTAACGGCGATCAAGCAACCGGTAGACGGGTTAGTCCCGGTATTGATAGTTACCGTACCGGCGGTGTCGGATCCGTTCACTGAAGTGGTACCTCCGTTACCGGTTGTTGCCAAAGTTGATCTCGATGGAATCGGGCCGCCGGCTACCAGGTGATGCGTCAATGTCAGGTTGCCATTGAGTTGCAAGGCATCGGTGGTTAGTTGAGGCGTTGTCAGGTTACCGGCAAATGATCCGTTGCCATTCACACTTAGGTCGTTTTGGACACTTAACGTTCCTTGGATGGTGGCGTTTCCGGCAATAGCGAGGCTCTTATTTATCTGGAGCTGTGAAATTTGCAGTTGACCGGCAACCTCTAACTGTCCGCGCACGAGCACGGTACTGTTAAAAATAGCACCGCTTTGTACAGTTAAAACCTGATTCGAACTGCCTAAAACTTGATTGGCGGTTGCTAAATGATTAAGTTGTGACGGGCTGAGATTTTGTTCAGACAGCGTGGGTTGGTTAGTGCTGCTATGGTTTTGACTGATTATTACCCCGGCAACTACTATACCGACTACTACTATGGCGAGTATTGGTAGATAAATTGACCAATGCAAACTGAGCACGGATTTAACGCGGTGGATAAACGGTTTGTTGTCTGAACCGCTAGGGGTCGGAGTCTCAGGTGCGTTCTTGCTGATAGTATTTGTTGATCCACCGGGCGTCTCTTCGCTAGTTGTTGGCTGGTTGTATTCGAGCGAAGAATCTAGGCTGTCTTTGGCTGCTTTTTGTTCGTCTTCCATGTTTTCTTAAGTACTTTTTGAACTTATTGCTTATACTTATTATACTAGAACTATGTCAAAGCTGTAGCGCTTTAGCTGCTACACGGAGAGAATATAAACCAAGTAACGGGATGAAACAACTAAAACGGACTCTAATGCTGCTGCTTATTGGTTTGCTGGCCGGAGTGGTTTTTAACGGCCAATCTTATGCTTGCAGTAACTCGCAACAATCATGTTCGGCCAATTTTGGTGTGAGCCGAACATCTTTTGACAGCGGCGGTGCTGTCGATACAACTTGCTCAACTAGCTACTGCGCCGCGCAGACACTGGGCGATACCGCAATCGGGAACTCTGCCAGTACTAACTACCAGGTACAAGCTGGTTATAACGTTAGTCGCCAGCCGTCGCTCCAGTTTATGGTTAATAGCTCTAGTATTAATGTAGGCGTACTATCTACCACGGCTACGACTACGGCAACGGCAACTTTTTCAGTTGAGTCGTATTTATCTAGTGGCTATGCCATTGAAACTATATCGCCACCTCCACAAAACGGAAGCTATACCATGGCGGCACCATCTGCTCCAACCGCTTCCCAAGTTGGTACCGAACAGTTCGGGGTTAATTTAGTCGGCAATTGCATAAGCGGCGGAGTGGTTGCGACTAGTTGTAGCTCGCCGAACTTCGGATCAAACCCGGTTCAGGTGCCAAATTCCAGCTTTAGCTACGGAGCGGCGGCACATAACTCCAGTTCAGACTATTACAATACTACCGGCTACTTTATGTACAAAAACGGGGATACAATTGCCACTTCTAATAAAAGCACCGGTCAAACTGATTACACTATCTCCTATATCTATAATATAAGCAGCTTAACGCCGGCTGGTACGTTTATTATGAACCAGCAACTTGTCGCAGTACCAACCTTCTAGTTTTCGGTTTTTTATAAAAAGTTTTAAAAAGTGTTGACTTTTAAAAACATTACCGCTATGATGCCCTCATAAACTTAAAAATTAAAACAATAAAAAAACACTATGAAAAGGCTAAAACAACTACACTTGGCTAGAAATACAATAACTAGCCTATCGGCTCTTGCACTATTAACTATCGGTATTTTACCAGCAGTCATTGCGTCGGACACGGCCATAGCTGCTACTGTGACTAGTCGCAGTGTAAGCATGAGCGCGTCTGCTCCGGGTGCTTCGGCGACCTACACGATACAATGGACACCGGCATCAACAACAGGGATTGCGCAAGTAAATGTTGCTTTTTGTTCTAACAGCCCAATAGTTAGCGATACAACTTGTACGGCGCCTACCGGGTTTAGCATCACTGCGTCACCGACTGCTTCTGAAAGTGGCGGTTTGGCGCCTGGAAGCGGTTGTTCATGGACCGCATCTTCATTAGATACCAACAGTGTTTTGCAGCTTGCTTATAGTGGTTCTGGCTGTACCACGCTAACCCAGTCAACAAGCACAGCAGATACAATTAGCTTAAGCTCAGTTACTAACCCTACCACCACCTGTTCTACTTACGGTGCCTGTACTTTCTACGCTCGTATCTATACCTACTCAACAGCTACTACTTATAGTGCTGGATCGCTTACTAACGTAGTTGATGATGGGGGTGTAGCAATGTCAACTGCTACGGAAATTACGCTGAATGCCACCGTTCAAGAAGAGCTATCCTTCTGTGTATGGTCAGACAGCCCGACCAGTAATACTTGCGGCGCTTCCAATACTGTCACAATTGGACATACGGTTGGTGCTAGCACGGTGTTAGATGACACAGCTGTTGACACTGCACCCTTCGATTTCGAACTAGGCACTAACGCTTCACATGGTGCAACAGTTAGTGTACTCGGTGACACTCTAACTAACGGATCATATACAATTCCAGCTGATACGACCGATGCACAAATCTGTGCCGGACAGACCAGCGGCGGGAACTTTGGGCTCTGGGTTTCAACCTTGCCTAGCGGCATGACTGTCTCATCAGGTTATACTGCTACCACCACTACACCTTGCCAGGAATATAACCTCGGTAGCACCGCAACGACCACTTCAGAAGTTGTTTCAACCAGCGCACCAATTAATAATGCTACCGGTACCATAACCTATGGTGCAACTGCACAACCAACCACAGTACCTGGTGACTATACTGCCAACAATCAATTGATAGCTACCGGTACGTTCTAAATACCAGTGAGGCCGGTATGAGGCACTCACTAGCCGTTAGAACAATCCACGCAACAATATGGGCATGGCTTGCCATGCCCATAGCGATTATTATAGCCGGTGCTTTAACGTTTAATGCCGTAGCCGCCCAACTCCCTGATAGAAGCATTGCAATCAGTTCAACACTTCCCGGGGCAACTACTAACTACGCAATTAGTTTCGCGCTATCTAACGGAGAAACCCTAGGCTCTATAGGCATCCAGTTTTGTGAGAATTCTCCAATTATTGGACAAAGCTGCAGTGCTCCTAGTGGATTTAATATTCAAAACGCTGCTTTAGGCTCTCAGAGCGGGCCAGGTGGGTTTAGCATCTCATCACTGACTACAGCTAACTACCTTATTTTAAATAGAAGCCCGTCGGTTGTTCCCAGCGGTCCTTTATCTTTTAATCTAAGTGGGGTGGTCAATCCGTCGGCAGTCGGTACATTCTTTGCTCGCATTCAGACCTATGCCGAAACTAATGCCAGCGGTTCATCAACCGATTACGGAGGTATTGCCATGGCGGCTACTAATGGCTACACCATCTCTGCTACGGTGCCGCCGTATATTCTTTTCTGTTTGGGTGTAACGATTGCCAATCATAACTGCAGCCAATCGCAGGGCAACTTTATTGATTTTGGTGATCTGTCACCGTTGGCCACAAACAGCTCGGAAAGCCAAATGTTGATTCAGACTAATGCTCAAAACGGATACTCGATTATATTAAGCGGCAACACTTTTATTTCGGGCAATAACATTTTGCCATCGCTGTCTAACGATGAGCCTTCTATACCTGGAACCAGCCAATTCGGTCTCAACTTGGTAGCTAACAGTAATCCTGCGATCGGCCAAAATCCGCAAGGTCCCGGTAGCGGTAATGTTTCGCCAGCTTATGCTACGCCGAACACCTTCCGCTTTAATAGCGGGGAAGTTATTGCCAGTTCACCACTTGCCTCTAATTACAAAATATATACGATTAGTTACATCCTCAACATCGCGAAAACTCAGCCGTCTGGAGTATACGCGACAACCCTCACTTACACAGGCATAGGCAATTTCTAATGCTTATGCTATGATTTTTCTAGTAGCTAAAACTAAGAGGTTTGAGGAATTTCATGACTAGGAAGGTGATTAGCGGTAGCATAGCGCTATTATTTCTACTAACATTAATGTCAACCCCTGTTTCGGGTGCTTCAGTATCTGGCAACGGCCTGAAAGTATCTCCAGTGAGGACGGATTTAATACTCGATCCCGGTAAGAGCGCAACTGTCACGCTAGATATTACCAACATAACTAAAACTAATGCCACGTTTGAGGCGGTCATTAATAATTTCGAGGCGAATGGTACAAGCGGTACCCCTACTCTAATAACTGCCGGTAGTCCGTATAGCATCCAGAAATTTATTAGCCCGATACCGAATATTACAGTCGGTCCAGGAAAATCGCAGGCCGTAAATGTCCTTATCCATATACCTGTTGATACCTCAGGCGGGGGCTATTTTGGTGCTGTCCGCTTTATAGCTATTAGTCCGTCATCCGGTAAAACTTTAAACATCGCAGCAAGCGTTGCTTCACTGATCCTGATCCGTGTCAACGGGCCACAATTAAATGACCAGTTGGGCTTAACCAGCTTTAGTGTCAGTCAAAACGGTAATACAGGAGGATTCTTTTTCTCCGGCAGTAACTTAGTGGCAACTGCGATCTTTACTAACACCGGTAACGTGCAAACTGCACCATTCGGCAAAATAAATGTCAATAATACTTCGGGCAAACAAGTCATGACGGCATCGATTAACAATGTTAATCCTCCTGGCAACGTGTTGCCGGACAGCGCCAGAGCGTTTAGTGTGCAACTTCAGCATATCGGTTCCTTTGGTGAGTATACGGTTTACGGCAACTTTGGTTACGGCAGCAAAGGCCAGCTACTGAGCGGTAAGACGACGTTTTATGTGGTTGCTCCATGGATTATTGTCCTGGCTGCTATTATCCTGGTTTTCTTGATCAGCCTGATTTGGCTATTGCCCAAATTCTTCCGTTACTGGTACCGGCGTTCAATACGTAATATACGCTAGGGTCAAGGCGGGATTGCCAGAGAGAAAGTACAACTATGCGGCGAGCAATACCAGCGAAATCATTTCTCTTAAGCCTAGGTTTAGTTTTGTTTGTTGGTGTCGTCTCGCCGGTGTTTGCCTTGCCTAATCCGCCACCACAGCCGAGCTCACTAGGTCTGGAGGCAACCATCCCCTCTTCACCACCCAGTTCAGCGCCCACGATCGCTGTGCCCGTAAACGGACAATCTTTCAGCTCAATCCCGATTACAATTGGTGGATTGTGCATTAACGGCTTACTGGTTAAAGTTTTTTCCAATAATGTGTTTGTCGGATCGACAGTTTGCAGTGGCGGCAGCTACAGCCTAAAAGCCGACCTATTTAGTGGCAACAATACCCTCTACGCGCAACAGTATGATTCTTTAGGTCAGGGTAGCCCCAATTCGGCTAACGTGAACGTGACATATGCGGGTTCACAATTCACCGCCCCAGGCGCCTTAGTTGTGATTACCAGCGATTACGGCGAGCTGGGTGTCAACCCGGGTCAGACCTTATCCTGGCCGATAATTTTAGGAGGTGGTACGCCACCATACGCTTTAAGCACCGACTGGGGTGATGGCACTGCACCAACTTTGCAAAGCGCTGCGGCTGCTGGCCAGGCGACAATTCAGCATGTCTACAGCACCCCGGGTGTTTATACAGTTACAGTCAGCGTCAGCGACAATAAGGGGGTGACCGGCTTTATCCAGCTCGTCGCAATTGCGAACGGCCAGATCACTGCCTCGACTACCAAGAATATTAGTAAGATCAACAATAACGCACCCGTTAACACGACGATACCTTTATGGGCACTAGTAATAGCGGCAGTGGCGCTAGTTGTGACATTCTGGTTGGGCAGTCGGCACGGTCGGACGGTTTTAAAGCGCAATCTCTAAACCTTGAGCCCGAAGATTGTTTGGCTAGAGAAGAACTTAAGGTATAATATTAGGTAATCTTTCCGAGAGGCGAACCATAGCGGCGCGGATTATAAAGTATGCGGCCGGGTGAGTCGCTCGGGACAGAAATTCATTTAGAAGGAGGCATGCTACAGCTATGCCAAAAATGTTAACAATGGATCAGCTGCTTAGTAGCAGTGAAGTCGAGACCTTAAAAGCCGGTGATGTGATCGAAGGAACGGTTACCTCGATTAAGAAGCACGAGGTGTGGATTGATTTAGGTGCCCGAGGGGTCGGAGTCGTATTACGCCGAGAGATCGGCTACGGTCAGCCGTTAGAGGAAGGTCAAACCGTCACGGTCAGTGTGATTGACCCTGAGCTTGACGAAGGCCATGCTTTGCTGTCGATGCGGCGGGCAGTTAAAGATCGTGGTTGGGAAGAACTGGAACGGCTTTTTGCCGAGCAAGAAGTCGTGGAAATTATACCGTATGATGCTAACCGTGGCGGCCTGTTAGTTGAACTGGAAGGAATTCGTGGCTTTTTGCCAGTCAGCCAACTAGCAGCTGGGCATTACCCAAGGGTTAGCGGCGCGGATAAAGATGAGATCCTGCAAAAACTCAATCAACTGACAAACGTTCCGCTAAAAGTGCGGATCTTAGATGTCAGCCGAAAAGAGAACAAACTGATCTTTTCGGAAAAGGAGGCGGTTAAAGACGATATGGCGGCACGCTTTGCCGAACTTAAGGTTGGCGATGTGGTAGAGGGTATTGCTACAGGGGTGATTGACTTTGGCGCTTTTGTTAATGTTGATGGGATTGAAGGACTTATCCATATATCTGAAATATCTTGGGAGCGGGTGGATAACCCGCGCAACTATGTCAAAGTTGGTGACCGGGTTAAGGCCAAGATCATAGCTATAGATAAAGACCGTCTCAGTTTAAGCCTTAAACAGATGACCGAAGATCCTTGGTTAAGCGAGGTTAAAGCTTTTCAACGCGGTGATGTGGTAGAAGGTAAAATAACCCGAATTACGCCTTTCGGCGCCTTCGTACAACTGTCTCCTAGCGTTGAAGCTTTAGTCCATGTTTCAGAGATGAGTGATGATGAAGGGGTTGATCCGGAAACATTGTTCCAGCTGAATGAGAAAAAACAGTTTAAGGTATTAGATATTGATACTGAAAACCGTAAAATAGCGCTGTCTCTCAAGAAAACCACCGCTAAAAGCTCGAAAGTAAAACCTAGCACCAAAAAAGATGTAGACAAGTAGTTCAATAAATAACACCCGCAAGCTTCGGCAGAAAGGAGAGTGTCTGATGGCGACAGAAATACAGCTAGAAGAAACGATTACCGTCGGCTCTCTCGCCGACCGGTTAATGATACCTGTCTCAACTCTAATTACTGAATTAATGAAAAACGGTGTCATGGTGACTGTTAATGAGCGGATTGACTTCGATACGGCGCAAATTATTACCCAAGAGTTGGGATTAGATGTTGAGCTTAAGCCGAGCGGCAATTATCTAGAACGGTCTAAACGAGAAAAGCCACAGGCTGGATCTAAGGCCGAGCTCAGACCCCCAGTCGTGGCAGTCATGGGACACGTAGATCACGGTAAGACTTCGCTGCTTGATGCGATTCGCGGTTCGGCTGTAGCGGCTAAAGAAAGCGGCGGGATCACTCAGCATATTTCCGCCTATCAAATTATGCACAATAACCGTCCGATTACTTTTTTGGATACACCAGGGCATGAGGCTTTCGCTGCCATCCGTGAACACGGAGCCCAACTGACAGATATAGTAGTGTTAGTCGTCGCTGCCGATGATGGCGTTAAACCACAAACGTTAGAAGCTATCCGTTATGCTAAAAACGCAGGGGTCAAAATTATTGTTGCCGTCAACAAAGTAGATAAGCCTGAAGCTGACGTTAACCGGATTAAGCAGCAACTAGCTGAAGCTAATTTGCTGGTAGAGGAGTGGGGTGGCGAGACGGTGGTAGTTGAAGTGTCAGCTAAAACCGGTAAAGGAATTAGCGAGCTGCTCGATATGGTGCTTTTAGTGGCGGATGTAGAAGAGCTTAAAGCTGATCGAGATATTCCTGCTCGCGGTTTGGTCATTGAAGCTCACGTTGAGACCGGGCGCGGCCCGGTAGCACAAGTTTTAATTGAAGCGGGCGAGTTGAAACGAGGTCAGTTTGTGGTTGCAGGCAATACTTATGCCAAGGTCAGGAATCTCGAGTCGACAGATGGACAGCCGCTACTGCAGGCTGGCCCTTCTACGCCGGTAACAATTACCGGTTTTAAGACTCTGCCGGAATTTGGTGATGAATTTAAGGTAGTGGCAAGTGAACGGATGGCTCGCAGTGAGGCTGAATCCACGGCCAAAGGCTACACTACTCAGCTAAACCGTGGCGTTACTAGTAGCGAACTGCTCAGAATCATTAACCGCAGCAACGAACTAAAAGAGCTAAATATTATTGTTAAGGCTGATGTGCAGGGATCGTTAACTTCAGTGATCGACAGCCTCAAAGCATTGGATACGGAAGAAGTGTCAGTGCGGATAGTGAGTTCTGGTATCGGTGCGATTACCGACAATGATTTACGTTTATCCCAAGCAACAGGAGCGAAGATATATGGCTTCAATGTCAATGCGCCTTCAGCCATTCGTCAACAGGCCGTTCGTGATCGTATCGAGCTACACTTATATAACGTCATATATGAGTTGATAGATGATGTTAAGCGTGAACTTGAATTGCTTCTGACACCAGAAGTAGTTGAAACGGATGCTGGAAGACTAATCATACGCGGTATATTTAATTCAACCAAGACACAGGTTATTTGCGGCGGTGAGGTTATTAAAGGTCGAGTGGTTGTTCCCGCTTTCGCTCGCATCATAAGAGATAAACAACAGCTGATGGAAGCAAAAGTGACTAATCTTAAGCGCGGCCCGACTGATGTTAAAGAAGTGCTGGAGGGCGAAATGTGCGGCATTAGCCTTGCCACCCCAGCAAAATTGGATTTACAGCTAGGTGACCGGCTGGAGGTGTTCACAAGGGAAGTTAAACAACGTCATTTATGACCAAAACGCTCTAATTTGATACAATTTAATGATTAAGCTAAAAGGGAGCAAGCGTGGCAATAAATCTGGATCGTAATTTACTCGCTGAACTCGGACTAGGAAGTCTGCCTGAAGCCGAGCAGCGCGCTTTGTTAAGCCATATCTATGAAACGCTTGAAATGCGGGTCGGTATGCGTTTGGCCGATCAGATGAGTAATGAACAGCTTGACGAATTCGAAAAGTACTTTCAAGCCAAGGATGAGACAGGTGCGTTTCGTTGGCTCGAGACAAACTTTCCGAACTATAAGGAGATTGTTCAAGAAGAGTTTAACAAGTTAAAAGAAGAAGTGCGGCAGTCGGCTCCGCAAATCTTACAAGCTGCCTCCGCCCCGGCTGCTAATCCGGTTCCGGCTGATCCTGCAACGCTCGCCACGCCGCCCAACCCAGCACCAGCTTATAACCCAACCCAAAATCCTTACCCCAATGATGCACCGACTGTCTCTCCGACTATGCCTCCGTTTGGTACTCCGCCTGACCCACCGCCGCCTACTCCATTCCCCGGGCCTACGCCTCCACCCAACGCACCGTTCCAGTCGCCTCCGTTTGGTACTCCGCCTGGCCAGCCTCCACCGCCGGTTACCCCACCTCAGCCACCAGCTGGAGTGTGAAATACTCTTTATATGGTATGTCCAGCCAGGAAATCCGAGCCTGACATTTCTTTGCTGCCCGTCGGGATCAGGCGATCAATGATCAAGGTGTCTTTGGTGGTAGCTACAGCTAAGAGGCGACCGTTTATGTAGAAATGCCCGGGTGGGTAAGGTGGATGTTGGTTCTTAATGACATGAGTACCGGTAATCACTACCGGGAGCTTATTAATTGCAGTGCGGCTTCTTGGCCAGCCCAAAAAGGCTCGTATTTCGCGTTCAAGCTTAATTGCCGGTTTTAAAAAGTCTAGCTGGCCGTCTGAAGATTTTAAGCGTTGATCGTAAGATACAAACGTGCTGGCTTGTGGTACCGGGGTTATTGTGCCGCTAATAATGTCCGGCAGCATAGCAGTTAGCCGCTTAGCACCTAAAATCCCTAGGCTATCGGTGAGAGCTTGTTTACTTTCATGACCGCTTAAGCTGATGGTTACTTGATCATATAACGGTCCGGCGTCCATGGCTTTAGTAAGCCGCATCAGGCTGACTCCAGTCTCTGACTCTCCGCCCAAGATAGTGGCTTCGATCGGAATCGGACCGCGGTGACGCGGCAACAGCGAAGGGTGAATATTAATGATGCCTTTAGGAAAAAGGTTGATAATTATTTCAGGAACAAGTTTGCCAAATGCACCCAGGACTGCGAGCTCAGACTTAAAGTCCGCTAGTTGGCTTACAGCGGACTGCGAGTCTCCCAGTTCAATTAAGGTTATGTTGTTGTCTTTAGCAAATTGGACGACTTCGAGCGGTCTTGATTGGCGCGAAGGGTTGGTTGCCGAACTTTTACCAGGGACTACAATCGCCGCAATATTATAGCCATTTGATACTAGCGCTTTAAGAATCGGCAGATTGGTAGTTACACCGGTCGCCAGGCGCTCATTCCCAAAGAATAGGATCCGTTTTGACTGCTTCATAATCTAGTTTAGTTAGTTTACCGTCTTCGTCTAAATGGTAAAAGGCGTTATGGTCGTCCTTAATATGGTCGATAAACATTAATCCATTGAGATGGTCGATCTCATGCTGAAAAATTCTGGCCAAGAATCCTTCGGCTGTCAGGCGGATGGTTTGGCCATTAAGATCAAGCGCCTTAACCCTTACTTTTGTATAGCGTTTAACCTTACCGTAGATATCCGGTACGCTTAGGCAGCCTTCATAGTCTTTGCTCAATTCACCCTCTTTTTTAGTGATCACCGGATTAATAAAGACCGTGAAGGTTCGATCTTCCTTATGCTCGAGATCGTTTCTGATCACAATTATTCGATAGAGCTGATCAATTTGGACCGCGGCCAGAGCTACGCCTACCTCATGATTACGTGAAGCATCCCAGCTTAGAGTTGCATCAATCATATCTTGGACTACTTGCTTAATATCTTCAGTTATATATGCCACGCGTAAAGACTTTTGCCTTAAATGCGTATTGGGCAGGGTAATAATGTCATCTTTAGTGAAACTCATGTCTGCAGCTAAAGTATACAGATGAAGGGGCAACTAAGAAAAATAATATGCTATTTTACCCTTGAAAGTTGGAACTTATTAGAACCATTAGACATTTAAAAGGTTATCTCGATCTACTGGCACAAGAACAGCAAGGACTGGCGCACCGCCGATCTCACACCTTTAACTCTATATATACCGTGTCTAAAGTAATCAATCGAGAGCATCGCACATTTTGTCCTATTGTATAACAACATAGAAGTAGGTATAGGTGGTGTTGGGTTCCAAGTTAGTTAAACTGGCCGCATTCAGAGCGAATGATTTACGCGTCGAGTTAACATAAATCCGTGCTAGTGCTGCTTGGGTATTACCGGCGGTGATCACTACTTTTGGCGCCGAGCCGAAGGGCTGCGAGAAGGTTATGTTGACTAAGTCGCCGATTGCTGGATTGTTACCGTAGAGCACGCCATTAATCATAGTTTGTGATCCGGTTTTAATAGTAATCTCGCCGGCCGTATCATCTCCAGTGATAGTCGCGCTAGCCCCAGTACCGGCGTTGGCAGTAACAGATATTTGCGGGGAGCTGCCATTGGTAACAATATGACCAGAAACAGTTATATCGGTCACACTGGTCATCCCTTCAACTGTTAAATCTCCTCCAACACTTAAGTTAGTGCCAATTGACGCGCTAGTTGTTACCTCTAATGAGCTAAGGGTAGCTAGACCACTTGTATTAAGCGACTCACTGTTTATCGCCCCGTTGACAGTCAGACTATCTAATACTGGGCCGCTTCCTTGAATACCGGTCGAACTTAGAGGGTTATAGTAACCCGGCTCAACCAGGACTTGGATAGTGCCGTTAGAGCTAGTACCACTTAAGGCATAACCAACTATATAGCCGGGGCTGGTAGCTAATTCACCTACACCTGGTGTTGCTGATGAGGTTATTGGATCGCCTGGGGCAATATCTCCATTTACAGCACTAACTTGAGCCGGTACTTGCCCGGTTAAAGCTACAATGACATTAGTCTTCGTATAGTTAGACTGACACTTTGTATCGCTGATCTTACATATTGGGCCATTACCAATAAAGCCCGGGTTAGTCGATACAATACCGATTGGTATTGTATCGGCACTTTGCGTGACTGAGTTATTAGAACCACTTAAAGAGACTAACTGCCCGGCTGTCGGCAAATCACTGGGATTACTGGCTAGGAAATATTCTGAATAGTCAGCTCCGGTCGTATCATAAGCTACAGAGCTAGATCCACCGACTATTGCTCCAGCTAGCGTACCTGTAGAATCAGCAAAGCCAATAAAGGTATTCCCGCTAGTTCGATTTGCATCAAGCGTCCCCAGCTGTATTAGTAAGCCATCAGAACTGGCTGAAGGAGTCCCGGCAACACTAGCGGTTGATTGGTTATAGATAGTAGATATAAAGCTGTCACTACTGTACCCCTGGATGGTTGAGCTACCGGAAAGGGTCATATTCCCATTGACGTTAATCGAAGTAGGCACGTTAGATACGTTAAAGATCGTCAGGGAGTCGCCATAGTAGTTAGCCACATAGGCGTAGTTGCCGGATACGGCGACAGATTGAGGATAATTCAGATCGGTGGTGGTGTTGGATTCCAGAGTCGGGGCGGCCGGGTTAGAAACATTAAAGATCGTCAGGGAGCTGCCGTTATAGTTAGCCACATAGGCGTAGTTGCCGGATACGGCGACGGATTGAGGACCACTCAGATCGGTGGTGGTCTTGGATTCCAGGGTAGGAGCGGCCGGGTTAGAGATATTAAAGATCGTCAGGGAGTTGCCGCTATTGTTAGCCACGTAAGCGTAGTTGCCGGATACAGCGACGGATTGAGGACGATTCAGATCGGTGGTGGTGTTGGATTCCAGAGTCGGGGCGGCCGGGTTAGAAACATTAAAGATTGTCAGGGAGCTGCCAGAATAGTTAACTACGTAAGCGTAGTTGCCGGATACGGCGACAGAGTAAGGACCACTCAGATCGGTGGTGGTGTTGGATTCCAGGGTAGGAGCGGCCGGGTTAGAGATATTAAAGATCGTCAGGGAGTTGCCGTTATAGTTAGCTACGTAGGCGTAGTTGCCGGATACGGCAACGGAGAAAGGACCACTCATATCGGTGGTGGTGTTGGATTCCAGAGTCGGAGCGGCCGGGTTAGAGATATTAAAGATCGTCAGGGAGTTGCCGCTAATGTTAGCCACGTAAGCGTAGGAACCAGCGACAGCGACGGAGTCAGGACCACTCAGATCGGTGGTGATGTTGGATTCCAGGGTAGGAGCGGCCGGGTTAGAGATATTAAAGATCGTCAGGGAGTTGCCGCTAATGTTAGCCACGTAAGCGTAGTTGCCGGGTACGGCGACAGAGTAAGGACCACTCAGATCGGTGGTGGTGTTGGACATTACTGTTGCCGTACTGTTACCCAAGCTAATATTGTTGCTAATCGGATTAATGTTAAGGATCGTATTATTGCTAGGGCTGGCTACGCTTAGGTTGGTTGTTACAGTAGCATTG
>JAJYZG010000056.1 GCA_021800155.1 bacterium | reverse complement strand
TCTTCAGGACTCAACGAAACCAGAGTAGCATATGTTTTAAACAGTGATTTTTACAAAAATCTTGAAAAACGTGGGGCATTAGGACAATATCCCTATAATGATTAACCCTGTTTACTTGCTTTGAGGGTATAGTCGCTAAACTTTCTTGTTGACAAATTATGTAAAGACCTTGAATATATTAATAGAAGTTTTAAATAAAAATATGGAAAATGATCAAAATTCCTCGGATAAGCCTTCTAACCAGGAGGTAGATAATTCAGTAGAACCTCAATCAACACCACCCGAACCTAATCCAGAAGGGAAACCCGAAGAGCAACCTCAATCACCACCATCCGAACCTAACCCAGAAGAAAAGTCTCAAGAAAGTCAGCAATCCCGAACACCGGTATCTAGTAATTCACCACGTACCAATAAAGGTCTGAAAATAATAGTACTCGTAGTCATTATTATAATTGCCGTCATAGCAGGATTGTACCTATACAAGCATTACAATAATAAACAAGGTGCAGCAGCGGTTATTAAAAAAGATATTCCGGTTATAAACGTAGCTTTTGTTTATAACCCCTTCAATGTCTTTTATCCGAATGACAATTTTCTTGAGGGTCCATATGAGCCCGACGAACAGATATTCGAAGGATTGGTTAAGTTTGAAAACGGAACACAAATCGTGCCGGCTCTTGCCACCAGTTGGACGAACCCTAACGATACCACCTGGGTGTTTAAACTCCGTCCTAATGTTAAATTTCACGACGGCGATACCTTAACGGCTCAAGATGTGGTTTATACATGGCAGTATCTAACCAAAAATTCACCGAACATCTGCGCTATTGCCTGCACAACAATTAAAAATGTGCAAGCACTTAATAATCAGACGGTACAAATTACCACTTATTCACCTGACGCCATTCTACTAAATAGGTTGGCCAGTCTCTGGATCATAGACAGTAAAGCCCCTGCCGGTACTCAACCATGGGAGCTCGGCACTGGAGCCTATACTGTAAAACCGGGCACTACTCCAAATGCAAATACGTTACATCTAGTAGCTTTCAATAATTGGTGGGGAGGTCATGCTTACACGCGAGCTGTGAACTATACATTCTTCGCAAACACAAATAATGCCGTAACAGCTATGCAAAAGGGTGAGGATAACGTGGCGGATAATGTCAGTTTGGGTCAAGCTGCCACTTTGAAGAAAGACGGCTTTAAAGAATTTGATCAACCCCAGCTCTCTACCGCCGTAGTCAGCTTCTACACTCAGAATCCGAGTTATCCTACGGCTAACCCGAAAATCCGTGAAGCCTTCGATCTCGCTCTTAACCCGGTAGCCATAATGAAAGCTTACGATGTCAAAGCTACTCTTGACGATCAGCCGTTACCTGCCGGTATACCGGGATATGATCCAAGTATTACTCGTCCGCCTTTAAATCTGGTTCAAGCGGCTAAGTTAGTAAAAGAAGCCGGTTATCCGAACGGGGTGACTATAACTTTTGGTGTAGGTGAACCATCGCTGTCTGCAGGTCAAGAAATAGCAAAGGAGTTAGCTCCAATCGGTATCCATTTAAAACTTGAGGTTGCTACAGATGAAGGAACTTATTTTAATAACTGGAATAGCGGTAAGTACATGATTGTCTTTATTTCTCAAAATACTGTACTAACGGATGGCAGTGATTTTTTGGCTTACTGGGATAACCAGCCCTATTATAATAATCCGACACTGGATAGTGAACTTAATCAGGCAAACCAGACCTTTAATCCCACCCTGCGCATTAAATTCTTACAAGAAGCCTCTCAAACTTTTGTTTCGGACAACGCCGCAATACCGCTTTTCAACGAATATGACGTTATGATGAGCAAGCCGAACTTTGTTTTCCCACTTGGAAACTACGATCAAGATATGAACGTGTATTTCTCAAGTGTCTACCAGAAATAGATCCATCTGAAGTTTTTACCAGCCCAGGTCAATTAAGCAATAGCTTATTGACTTCGTAGTAACGCAATCTCATACTTAAATGATATAAGCACATTAAGATCTGCTTTTGATACTCAGACGATGGGTCAAACGGACAATGCGATCACGAAACACGGTATAGGACTTCGAGCCCGCTTTTTGATAGTAAGCACAAGTATATTGTTGATCATCTTTGCTGTAATTGCTATTTATTTGGTAAGCAACGCCCAAAATACAGATATTCGTAATATTAACCAGAGTTCAAAAGCGTTTGCAGCCTTTGCAGCTCAACCTCTAGGCGACTCATATAGCATTTATCAAAACTCGGCTAGTATTCAAGTTCAAAAACAGATGCAAAGTTTCGTGTCGCTGGATAGTAATGTTAGCAACATTGGGATTGTAAGTTTAACCGGACAAATACTTTTAAGATACAGTAATGCTCAATTCTTACCGATTACTGATCCAGCCACATTTTCTCCCATATATAGCAAGTCATCCGGCGGTTTTATACAACAGATTGTCACCCCCTATATCTCAGCCGATGGTCAACATCCTTACGGTGTGGTGATACTGGTTAGCGATCATCAACTCCTACAAGAAATACAGAGCCATATTATAAATATCGGTATTTTAAGCCTAATAGGGTTAGTTATTACCGCTGTTATCCTCTATAACCTACTTAATTACTTGTTCATTTCCCCGGTGGAACGCATCAGCAGGCAAGCACTAAAAATCAGTAAAGGTGACTACGATCAAGTAATTCAGGTATCTAGCAATGACGAAATCGGAGATTTAGCTTCGAGTGTTAACACTATGAGAAACAGCTTAAGTGAGGATATTACTAAACTACAGGAGTTAGATAAACTTAAAAATGAATTCATCGCTATCGCGTCACACAATTTACGTACTCCTTTATCAATTATCCAGGGCAATGTAGAACTGGTAAATGACTCTTCTTTACCACCCGAGGTTTATACTGCAATTACAGCCATTAAAGACAGTGCGAATCACTTAAATGCCTTTGCCGAGGACATGTTGACGATATCTATGATTGAATCAGGTAAAGTAGTTTTAGAGCAGAAAACCGTTAGTTTAAACTCTTTAGTAGAAAAGTATCGTCAGTCTTTTGAAGAACAGGCAAAAAACAAAGACATAACTCTTAAATGGGATATAGCTGAGCCTGACGCAATGGTAAGAATATCGCCGACATTTATCAGCGGAGTTATTCGAAACTTACTGGATAATGCAATTAAATTTACGGATAAAGGCGGCAAGGTTACCTGTCAAATACAAAAAGTAGCGGACAAGCTTATTGTCAGAGTACAAGACACCGGTATTGGTATTGCAAATGAAGAGAAAGATAAGCTCTTCACTAAGTTTCACCGTGGTACCAGTTTCATGGTCTATAACTACAAAGGCACTGGAATTGGTCTCTATGTCGCTAAACTGATTGTTGATGCCCATAACGGCAACATAACAGTAGATACTGAACCTGGTAAAGGGTCAACTTTTACAGTAATCGTTCCCCAGTAAATGATCAATTGTTTGATCGGCTGAATTATCTTTGAGGTTACTATTCATATCAACGCAATAAGGTAGGAATATTGGAGAAAGACTTAAAACTTAAAGAGTTTTTATCAAGATTATTTATTCAAGAAGATATCTTCTATAGATTTTACTGATGATCGTCATTTTACACCCAAGCATTCTTTGTTAAAATACTAAGACCACAAAACATGCGAGTGTAGCTCAGTTGTTTAGAGCGCTTCCTTGCCAAGGAAGAGGTCGAGAGTTAGAGTCTCTTCACTCGCACCAAATGTTTGAATTAGAGCCTGAAAGGGCTTTTTTCTTTGTTTCAACTATTGTTCTAAAGGGGTCGTTGAGTATATAAGACAACTTTTTGTCTTTCAACTCAATGTTTGAAAGTACGTATTCCAATAATTTCTGTCGTAGGTCGTCATTGTCACGCTCCCAATAAAATGGACACATTGTGCATAGCTAGCAGTACAATATTTACTAACTAAACTGGGAGATAAAACTATGGGAAATTTTCGGATCATTGACCCGGCTGTTAAAGCTGAGGTAATT
>JAJYZG010000055.1 GCA_021800155.1 bacterium | reverse complement strand
CGTTATTATCGTTCCAACCAGCTATAAAGCCATCTGTTACAGGACTACAGCTACTTGTACTATAGTTGGCAGAAACACCGCCGCCATAGACCTTATAGAAAGGTTTATTGACGACAACCGCACAAGGAGAGGAAGTATAGGTGCCATTTCCGGTTGTTCCTACTAAATCAGCCGGCCCACCGGGCCCTACCCAGCCCGAAGTATACCCATAGGTAATTGTCGAGCAGTACGTGTTCCCTGCCACTAGTGGCTGTGCAATAGTATATGTTCCAGCTAAGGGAACTGCTGTTGGGGGTATATCATAATTTGCTAGTGGTGAAGAAGCTAGCACATCTTGAGTGTTAGTTTGTGACGGTGAGTAATAGAACTCAGCACTTAGCGGTACCTGCACTGGTGCTGGTTCACCGTTTGACATGGCCATTGAAGTACTATAAGTAACCTGTGAAGGGTCTTCAGCATCCTCGCCACTAGGAAATTGTGATGTAGTTGAAGGACTGAACGCAAAGGGTGCATACACCTTAAAAGTTACTGAGCAAGTGCTAGAACCCTCCCCTGGAGCAGGAATTTGTCCAGCGCCATAATAGTCAGGATAAGCCGTCACAGTCTGATAAGAGGGACCTGGGCCAGGATTAGCGGTAACTCCGAACGAAATCGGCGGCGAATTACCGCCTATTCCAATTCCAGAACCAACCAGGTGCTCGCTTCCTGAAGTCAAGCTTAACGAAGATTTGTCAGGTAATGACGGTGGTAGGTTGTCCTGGTTAGGATCTCCATTGGGAGGATTATATATGGTTCCTGTAATTGTAACTGGTTGACCAACGGTTATAGCGCCCCCCGGGCCGTCTCCTCCGGAAACACTCAGAGAACAGGTGGCAGTATAACAATCTATTGTCTGTGATGCATTAGGACCCACTGTCCAAGCCGACCATGAACCTGTTGAGGGGTCATATGTTTGCTCTTGATCAGTGATAGTTATGGCATAAGGCTGCGCTGAAGGTACATATGTAAAGTCCGTAGGAGAACCGTATGTGCCAGAATATCCTACACCGTCGCTACCTGTCGGTGACGGTGATCCTGTGGTTGGAGTTACGTTAGTTACATTAATCTGTACCTTAGTATAACCAGGCGAATATACATACGTATCATGACATGTCGATGTGACGGTAGGTGCCGTAGGGGAAGCCTGCAGCGTTACGCAGGCAGCAGTGGCAAAGCCATCATATGAGTCAGAGCCTAGTGCATCTGGCGGCACATACGTATCAGTAGTTGCTATTAATACACAATAAGAATCACCTGGTTTTGCACTATCAGGAAATTCATACGTTATATAATGAAAATCAGTACTACTACCAGGCGGTATTGAGTTGGCCTGGCCAGACATCAATGCTCCTTTTGATAAACAAGATGGATCAGTGTTATAGTTGAGGCCATTAACTGCCCCATTGGTGCCATCTTGTGTTCCACAGTGCACATTTGTAAAATTAGTGTCTGAAGTACAAGACCGCGAGGGAGAGCCACAATTATATTGCCCCTGCATCTCCCAATAAAAGGAAGCGGCATTACTGCTACTAGATTTATTTTTAACCCAGTTAGTAAAAGTAACTACTTGACCAGGCCATGCTTCTTGTGAAGAGACAGTAGTATGTTGAGTGAGAGTCCAGTTAATACCAGGTTTATAGGCAAGCTCTAGATCAATATCTCGCTCTTCATTAATATCCCCGTTGGACCATACGGGCCAACCTCCAGACATTGGTATACCTGCCGTGTTGTTGGCTATGAGATCATCACCTGGCATCCAATGATAACCTGGGGGGGGTGTTTGGCTCCATGTTGGTGCATCATTCCAACAATTGTCATAAAATATCAAGTTTGTAGTAGAAGAGGTATAGCCAGTATTCGGATTACCGTTTTCGATTAAATAACCCTGACTGTTCACACAATATGCTACAGGTCGCGTTTCTTTGACATAGGCTCCTCCTATCTGTCCTCCGCCACTTTCTATACTTGCTCCGGTTGTAACATCGAATGACCTAATCCAGAACGTTGCAAAGTGCTTATAGTATGGGTCATCAGGAGGAGCAGTACATGCAGAATTATCTTGGTAATTCGTTGCGTAGGCTTTTGGTATTAAAACAGACGATATCATTTTTAAGAATTTTATATATATATTTGGTATCTCTGCAGCTAATCGGGCTGCCGCTTTAATAATTCCTGTGTCAAAAACAATATTTTTTGCATAAGTATTTTTATACTGCTGTAATAGCTGGTTCCAAGAATTATATGTGCCGTCGTTTTTACCTTCTAGCCTAATTATACCGATTAAACCATTATTGAAAGTTTCTACAGGAGTGTATTGGCCTATTTTATTTAAAGAGTCAATAGTCTGACTTATGGATTTAACACCCGGTATATCCCTCGTGCCAGAAGTATTAAAGGCTGTTGCGCCTGTAGCATTATTATAATTTGATATGTACATATCCGTGGTTGGCATGCTTGTAAAATAGAGCTGGGAGTTGAAATTTTTAGCATCAGAAACGTTTAATATATTATCGTCAGTCTGTTGGCCGATAGCTCCTTTTGATAGTTGATCATGGAACAAAGGTAAAAACTTTGTCTGCATTATATGTGTCGCCTGTGACCGTAATGAAACAGGATTATTAGACCTGCCAAAGTATGGCGCATTGTAATATATGCCGACCAGAAAAAGCTGTTTGTTGGAGATTAAAACATTTTGAAGGACAGACTCATAAGCTATATTTTGGTCTCTAACTTCCATGACATTAGCTATATTTAAGTATTGAAGTGCTGCTTGATAGGCCTGTTTCGAACCATAAGCCTTGTATTTATACTGAAGTACCTTATTAATATCTGTTTGAGTCAAGGTAATATGATGTTTAGATGCTTGATCCTTCAAGGCTGCATTAAGAATTAGATCATCATAAGCAACTTGGGTCGGTGTACCACCAAAATTTTCGTGGTGTAGTTTTGAGTAACTACTGATCTGTGAAGCATAGGCTTTCACCTCTTGAGAGGTAATACGTGTATTACCTATTGTAATGACGTTACCATTTGAATGCAGTATCTTAATGGCAAGTATCAATACGATTAACAAAAAAGGCAAGGTGATTATAGTAGTTTTCTTTAATAAATCTCTGTTTTTCAGAAAAGATACCTTTCGCTGGTCATCACTTTCTACCACAACAATGTTGTTGTCACTCATATTTATTGACGTTTATGCTTATAGTAAACAATATACCATGAGTAAAGGCATAGCCAATAGAAATAGACGTTTACTGTGGAATTGGGATCAAGAATTTGTAATTTAAGTTTTTTGGAGATTATCTATGCTGCTTAAAGGTAACCTAAGCTAATCTCCTCTACGCCCTGATGCACGTCAGCAAATTCAAAGTCGGTCTCGACTTTGTGGCCATGATACTTCGAACGTAAATCGCAAAGCTCCGAGTCGGGGCTTTCACCTGGACCGTTACCACTTGTACACTGAGCATCCGGATACGCTCTCTCTAAGGCCGACAAGCTTGATCCAACATGGATACCTTTACTTGTACTTTGACCATCATATACCGATAATGAATTAACTCGGCCGTGGTCAAAACTCACTTGGACATTAAGCGCTTTGTAGCCATGCAAATAGTTCCACAAAGTTACTCTTGGAACAGGTTTTTCCACAGTTGTAGGCTTACCAAGACGGTGCTTAACCTGCTGTCTAGTTGCGCTCAATGAAACTCCGTCCACGCTTTTCCCAATAACTATCTCGCCAAAAGCACCTGAAGGCATTGCAAGCATTGCAAGTGCAACCACCAGGCCAGATTCAATCTTTTTTGGTACACGTGTCATTCGTTCACTCATTAGCCATCTCCTTATAAATAAGAAATTACAAAAATATAGTACCTTACTTTGTTATGATTGTCAACTGTTCGCAAAGTAAGTGCTCCCACCCTACCCAATAGCGGCCAGGGCTTTGAAGTAGTTAGTCGGGTTCATCCGCCGGGTGGTGGTGCAGATGGATAGAACAGTCGCTAAGGCTTGAGCTCCTCTCTCACTTTTGCT
>JAJYZG010000054.1 GCA_021800155.1 bacterium | reverse complement strand
GAGCCTGCCGTGGGTATACCACCATTTTCTCTTATGTGGCTTCGGGTTAATTACATCAGTCCTTTCCCTAACGAAGTTCTCGTAGCGGTTATGCCAAGTGGTCAACTTCTTTTGCCAGGTTACTGCTTGCTCGGTGGTGCTGACTTGCCACAAATCCCTGGTTAACTGTAGTAGCTCCTGGCCAGCGGCAGTTTGAGGATGAAGCGTTAGTTTAACCCTAATGTTCTGCCAGACATGAAACAAGCAGCGTTGGATTCTAGCGTTAGGCCACACCCGGGTAATGGCCAGCAGAATACCTTTCTGGCCATCGCAGACCACTACTAATGGAGCCGGTATCTTCTTAAGCGGTTCTTCCCAGGTATTGCTGGATTCCCAGCCAGCCCAATGCCAGTCAATGACTGTTTCAATTGAACGAGTGATGAGACAAACTAGATTACCAACTAAAGTACCGTCCATTAGGATAACGGGGTAAACCTCACCAGTTAATACTGGCTTAGGGATAATCTGCCAGCACCAGGCTATGTGACGCCGCCAACTGCGAGCTGAGCCAGTCTTTAGCTCAGTCTGGGATTGTTTGCCAAGTAGCCAACCAACGAAGCGTTCTAGCATTAAACCCTTGGCCAAATCCTGCCGAGGTTTAACACCGCTTTTACTGCAGACAGTACACAGCCAACGTTGTGTACCGGCCTTAGTTAATCCACGTCTTTGTAGCTTTGTCCTGCACGTGGGGCAGTATCTAAATCCCCGCTGTTTCATGCATAAGTAATGTTCTAAGACATTACTTATTGCTAATTAACAGAGAGAAAACGGCCTAAAAACCTCCACGTTTTGGCCGGTTAGTCAACAAATGAGCAGACAAAGAATAAAAACTCAACAAGGCCAGGCTGGACGGTCGGTCAGCCGGATTATCCAGCGGCCAAGTTCCGAGTACTATCTTAACGGTACGATTCGCCAGTCAATTACTCCTCTGCTTGAAGTAAAATATACCGGCAATAGAAAGCAGTTAGGCGGAATACTAAGATTTAAGTGTCGTACGATAAAAGCTTTTCCATATCCGCTAAGACTAATTAGCCGGCGCCCCTGGCGGTAGAAAGTAGCGGCGCTAAGCTTAATGGCTATCGCGATCATGACTAGCATAGGAATCATAGCCGTCAGTTCTCACATTAACGAATACAAACTTAACCCTAAGGCTGCTGCATTAATCGGCCCGGCGGACCAAGCAATCTTAAAAAAGGTCTATTACTTGGGATCGAGTCATAGCTGGATTTTATCTGATCTCGCTCCCCAGTCGCCAGACACCCTGACTATCGGCACCGGCCCCAATAAGATCCCTTTTGGATTTAATTTGCCGCAGGCTTTAAGTCATGGCATCAGTGTCACTGACCCCCAAACTCAGTTAAGTATGACAATGATCCCTGAGGGCAAAGCGTCTCCAGGTAAACTAATTAACCAGTATTTTATTTACCCGTTAGGGTACCAGGCTCAAGCTGTCTACACCGTGAAGCAGAACGGTTTGCTTGGCGATATGGTCTTACCGCATGGCAGCCGACAGACACTATTTTTCAATTACCGGCTTAAACTTCCGGATACCCTAGCTGCACGCATGCTCCCCGGCGGGTCGGTCGGCATCTATTCAGCCAACCCAGTTTTATACGGAAAGATAAACTATGGCAGTGACAGCAAGGACCAAGCCTTGCTTAATAAAGGCAAGACCAGTGCTCCGAAAACTAATCTGGTCTTTGTTATACCACTCCCGACCATTAAAAGTACCAGCGACAATTCAGCTATTGCCCGGGCCGTCTTCAAGCTTAGAGGCAGCCAGCTGAGCCTGGCGGTATCTAACAGTGGATCAATAAAGTCTCCCTTGGTGATTGATCCTTCGGTTGTAGTGGTCAGCGCCAGCATGCTAACGAATGGTAACAATGAAGGAGGTATCGGCTGTCTGAGTAGCGACTACATATGTGAAGGGGGTCTGACCGGTGGCGTACCCCAATCCTGGACCAACATTGCTTCCGGCACCGGCGCCTTGGTTCAGGCAACTTATCAACTAGGCGCAGTCGCCTATAACGGCTATCTCTATGCTATAGGGGGTTACAACGGTGCCAGTGACTTAGCCGATGTTCAGTATGCCGGTCTGCAGACTATTCCAAGAGCCAGTGCTTACTCATATCTAGTGGATGCTTCCGGTCTAAGCAACTCTGATCCTCAACCGCTCTCGATACTGATAAATGGGAGTGCTACCGGAAATCCAGGAATCGGCAGCAGTGGGCCAGGCGGTATCCAGGTGCAATATCAGGTGGCTACGAATGCTTGCGCTACATTTAGTAGCAAACAAGCCCTTCAGATGTCTGGGGGTAAACAATTGGGGGTACCCTGGGCAATATCTATTTCGCATAATGGCTGTGGCAGCGCGATAGACCTAGGGCGTTTTATATTCCTACGCTTTATATTAGACGATTCACAAACAGCCACTTTCCCCGATAATTACAGTAATCATACCTCAATTACCAGCTTTACTTTGTATTATCACCCAGCTACGAATTACCGTCTAAAGAACGGAGCTACGTTTGGCAATGGTAGCCTGCAGTCACTCGATGCCCCACCTACCCCAGCCACTCCATAAATAGAAGGCTCTAGCCCAGCAAAACTAGCTTAGGCTAGTTCCTTTCTTGTTATATCTAATGTAGTGATTGAGCAGTTTCTTAAGCTCTGCTTCTTGTTCATAATCTTCCTCATTGTACCGCCACTCACATTCTTTAAGAAATAGCTCAAAGTATGTCTTCCTAACGCCATTGTGTTTTTGCATCCTCCGCTTAGTACAGCTCCAGAAGTTCTCAATACCGTTAATGTGATGTCCGTGTTCATCACTCCACTCATTGTCACCATGGTTAACCCGGTAGTGATTGTCGTAGCCGACGTCTACTAGACCGTCATAACCTCTCCAGCCGTCTGAGTTAACTTCAGCGTTCTCCGATACAATATGCTCGATGATGTGCTGCAAGGTAGTACCTAAACAGTTGGGTACAATCTCGGTGTAGACCCTACCGCCCCGTTGGTAAATACTAAAGACTGGTTGTTTTCTCGTACCTCTACCACGCTTTAACTTAATGCGTAATCCCCGAACTCGTCTTGCCCCAAAGTAGCTCTCATCGATCTCTAGGGTGCCGTTTAGTTTAGCAAAGGCTGTCGTTTGTTCTACATAGATGAGCTTCCTAAACAAGTTGTAGTAGTCATCTACAGTCTTCCGGTTTAAGTTCAATAGCTCGGCTGTTTTGTTAGCTTCTACGTCTACTACAAAGTGTTTCAGGATTTTTCCAACCTTATAACCACTAATCTTACCGTACGGTATCTGTAATCTCATGCTCCTTTTAGCTTACGCTAAGAGTTTTGCTGGGCAAAAACCTAACAATAAATACAGGGTCAAACCCGACAAGTGGTGATCTAGGGCATATTACTTTTAGTAAACCGTATGGTCAAATGCCGAATATCCTTTTGACTCCTAATAATGCAATTAGTGCCAAACTAATCGTATACCCTGATCAGCAATCAGTGAACGGTTTTGATCTAGGGGTGATCGCTATACCTAAATCCAACACCACCTACCAGTTTGATTACTTAGTAACCCAAAATCTGCAGACTTTGGGTAGTTACGGATCCAATAATAGAGGATGAGCTTAATGACAGCAGCTTCATCTGTAAACAGGCAGGGGTAGTTGCCCAATTTGCTACAAATTACAAACTCTAGTTAGAAGGATTTGGCTCATAATGCGCTAGGCTAAGTTTAAGATCTGTAATATGGACATATTAATTGACATATACACAACAGTTTTTTAATTTATTTGCCGATTAGGTTGAAGTCTTGGACAAGTTCGAGCATGTGCCTATGCCCTGAGCTCATGTTCTTATGTATACTTTATTTGATCTTTGCCCCTGATTTAGAGATAATAAACGCTAACGGTTATGTGGCGTGAGGGAGGTTAGTATATCTTGCTTTCAGAAGCGAACAAACCGTTAAGCAGGGATGTTAATATTCCTGCAATTAAAAAAACCATTTAAAAAAACCAATGCCAAAACACAGGCAATTAAAACAATTGCTTCTCGCAAACAATTGTTTGAAAACAAGGGTTAGACCCATAGCTACGCTCATGGGATTAGCTATTGGTTTGTCCCTTGTGCTGTCT
>JAJYZG010000053.1 GCA_021800155.1 bacterium | reverse complement strand
CCTTCACAGACTCCAACACTAGCCCAACTACAGCCGCTAGTGATATTAATCAGACAGCAAGCTTACAGTTAAACGGTAGTGAGATAGTCATTGTGGATAGCGTCAATGGTAATACATCGTTAGGTATTAGTGATCTTACTAATAACACTACAGGTTTTTCTAACACCGCCGTTGGCTATGAGTCGCTTCAACCCAACACCACTGGCTACAATAACACCGCCGTTGGGCATTATGCTTTAAATTCTAATACTGCCGGTGCTTGGAATACGGCATTGGGTGATGCTGCTCTTGCAGATAACATATACGGTAACAACGATACAGCCATTGGTGGAGCAGCCCTGCAGTATGGTACGGGAGACAGTAATACTGCACTTGGTTACGCTGCTCTGCATTTTACTACCACGGGCGCTTACAATACGGGATTAGGTACTACTGCATTATATGAAAATCAGACGGGTTCTTATAACTCGGTTATAGGTAACTCGGCCGGTGAAGGTAGTGGATGTTCTTCCGGAGCCGGTTGTAGCATAAGCGGACTGACCATCCAGGGTTATAAAGCAGGTTATAGCCTGCAAACAGGGTCAGACTACAGTACGCTCATTGGCTATGAGAGCGGTCTTAATATAACTACTGCTACAGGAAACGTCGGGGTAGGTGCATATACGTTATCTGCTTCAGGTAATACCGGAGCAGATAACACTGCCGTCGGCTATGAGTCGCTTCAAGACAGCACCACTGGTTGGTACAACACTGCTTCCGGTGCCTATGCTCTCCAATACAACACCTCGGGGAGCAACACCGCTTTCGGTGCCTATGCACTTGAATCTAACACCACAGGTTACAATAACACCGCCTCCGGTACCCTTGCTCTTTTGGACAACACCACAGGTTACAATAACACCGCCTCCGGTTACAATGTTCTCCGATACAACACCACAGGCTCAGACAATGTTGCCTTAGGCTACCAGGCCGGGTATACATCTACCTCAGCTAATGCTAATACCTCCGGTTCATACAATACTTTCCTGGGTTATAACTCAGGACCCGGGACAACGACTCAATTACAGAATGCTACTGCCATCGGAGCTTACTCGACTGTAGATAGCTCAAACTCCATAGTCTTAGGTTCAATCAACGGTATTAACGGAGCTACTAGTTCAACTGACGTTGGTATCGGTACAGCTTCTCCAAGCTCTACTTTAGATGTCGTTGGCAATTCTACTGGCTTTGCATCGATAATTGAAAACGCCGATTCTGCAACTACATCCGGACAATATACTTCCAGCTCTGATGGGTTACTCATAGAGCTAGGCACTCCAGAAGCAAGCTGGACCACTGGCAACACTTTTGTTGCCTTTGGCGATACTTCGGGCAATATTGACGGTAATATATCCGCAGTTGCCGGTGGAGGGGTTAGTTATAATACTACCGGAGCTGATTATGGGGAATACTTCAGCTTTAGTGCTGGCAGTAGCTTAGTTAATAACTCTAACACTGCAGTCAGCGGTACTTCTAGTAGTTCGACAAACTACTTTAGCTCTTCCAATACCAGTGGACCTATTAACACAATGCCTACAGCTAATTATATGGTATCTTTGACTAGCGATGGGGGCGTAGCACTAAGTAACAATACGGCTCCAATAGGCATAGTGTCTAAACAATCAGGCTTCATTGGTAACGGCCCGAACTGTAATACTAAGGACCTCAGCTGTCTAAGCGACTACTATGCAAACCACGTTTTAGTTGCCTTACGCGGACAGGTGCCATTAGAAGTAACTAATATAAATGGCGACATTAAAGTTGGTGATCCAATAACCGCATCAGATATACCTGGAGTAGGTGAATTAGCTACTACGACCAGTTACATCGTTGGCTATGCATTGACATCTTGTAGTACTACCTCAGGGACTATACAGGTATTAGTTCAGCCCGGGCTATACACACCAAGCATAATGACTTATTTACAGAACACTAATCCAATTTTTGATTCATTGACGATTAATAATGGCTTAAATATAGGCGGTTCTCTAAACGTATCCGGAGATAGCACGCTAGCCAACTTAACAGTAAACGGCAATACGTCTATTAACGGTAACTTAAGCGTCTTAGGCATGACTAATGTAATGAACATTACGGTAGGGGGTCATATCATTACTGCCGGTGTAGCTCCACAGGTTAGTATTTTACCTAATGGAGGTACTAACGCTACAGTGACAATTAGCGGTAATGATACGAGCGGCATTATATCGATCTCTACTGGAAGCGATATAACTTCACTTGAGACTGATGGTCAAACGGTTACTAGCGGCAGTAATCCATCTAGCGGAGATTTAGTCAAGGTAAGTTTCAACACCTCTTATGGAAAAGTTCCGAACATCTTAATTACCCCGAACAACAGTCTTAGTGCGACACTTTTAGTTTATCCCGATCAACAAAGCATTAATGGCTTCAAAGTAGGGGTGGTTGGTACGCCACAACCAAATACTACTTACAGCTTTGATTACTTTATAGTTCAATAACGCACAAATTAGCCGTTTCATGATACTATTTCGTAGGAACTAATACATCAGTTATCGCTTGACCACCTCTGTTAATAATGCTATGATGATCATGCTTTGAGTTTAGGCAGAAGCTAGTTGACAGTGGCTTCAATCGTAAACTCAAGGAAGGAAAACCGGCTTTTTTGGGCGCTATCAGGTGCTTTAAGGAAGCAACAAACTACCAAGAGTTTATGCAGTTTAACAATTTGGCAAGTTAAAGAGATAAGCAATAAGACAAACGGCTATTGGTAAATACCAATAACTAGTCAATTGCATAAACGTAAAAAGTTACTAAAGCGCATACAAAGGATGCCTTGACGTAAGATACCGAAGAAGGACGCGTGGAGCTGCGATAAGCTCCGGGGAGCAGCTAACTATGCTCTGATCCGGAGATGTCCGAATGGGGAAACCCCATGAGAGTAATGTCTCATGACACTTATCTGAACAAAATAGGATAAGTTGAGGTAAGCAGGGGAACTGAAACATCTTAGTACCCTGAGGAAGAGAAAGTAAACAACGATTCCGCTAGTAGTGGCGAGCGAACGCGGAAGAGCCCAAACCTTATTCATTTCCATCTGGTTAACTTCAGGTGGATAAGTTGGTAGACGAAAATGCGTAAGGGGTTGTGACATGCAAATAACTAAAAAGAAAATCTGGTATCCAGGTTTGCTTTTTAGGGCGGATGCTACCATTAATCCGTATAAGGTTAAGAAATTCCGTAGCGAGTAGAACCGTTTGGAAAGACGGGCCATAGACAGTGATAGCCTGGTATACCAAGCATACGGAAACCTTAGTTTGCAAGCGAATAAGTGAATAGCTACAAGACAATTGCAGTTATTAACTTATGAGCGTTTGTCGAGTAGGTCGGGACACGTGAAACCCTGACTGAAGCTGGGGGGACCACCCCCCAAGGCTAAATATATCTTACGATCGATAGTGAACAAGTACCGTGAGGGAAAGGTTAAAAGGACCCCGGAAGGGGAGTGAAATAGAGCCTGAAATTGTATGCGTACAAGGAGTCGGAGCCGGCTTGTCCGGTGACGGCGTGCTTTTTGTAGAACGATCCAGTGAGTTACTGGTATATGGCAAGCCTAAGGCATCTGCCGGAGGCATAGTGAAAGCGAGGCTTAAAAGGCCGCAACAGTCGATATCAGTAGACCCGAAACCGGGTGACCTAACCATGGGCAGGCTGAAGCGCAGGTAAAACTGTGTGGAGGGCCGAACCGTAGCGAATTGCAATACGCCCGGATGACCTGTGGTTAGAGGTGAAATGCCAATCGAACTCGGAGATAGCTGGTTCTCCTCGAAATAGCTTTAGGGCTAGCGTCGTACGGTAGCCGCCAGGGGTAGAGCACTGATTCGGACCGGGGCTCGCAAGAGTACCCGCCCCTGTCAAACTACGAATACTGGCAGTGGAACTACGGCAGTTAGAACGGCGGGGCTAAGCTCGTCGCTCAAAAGGGAAACAGCCCAGACCTCCAGCTAAGGTCCCTAAATATATGCTAAGTGGGAAACGAAGTGAGATTTCTTAAACAACTAGGATGTTGGCTTAGAAGCAGCCATTCATTTAAAGAGTGCGTAACAGCTCACTAGTCAAGAGATCTTGCGCGGAAAATGTAACGGGGCTTAAGCATATTACCGAAGC
>JAJYZG010000015.1 GCA_021800155.1 bacterium | reverse complement strand
GCAATGAGGAAGTCACGGTAGAGACCTAGATTACATTTTTGTTTTTGAGCCATATATCTATTCCTTTCAGAATAGATTGTGAGCCTAACGGCTCACTGACTCAAGTCAAACGCGTAATTCCTGATTTAGTAAGATGTTACTAATAAGTAAATGGGCTTGAATTTTAATTACTGCTATGGTCCTCGGTTACATAGTGGGAACGACTATAGGATAGTTATAGAATACCTAGCTAACAGATACAGCAAAGCCTAAATCTCTGATAATAGCGGTTCTGACTTCTCGGACTGCGGTCTACCACACAGAATTTAGTTTTTAAGACACCCTTCAGATTGGTTCTGACGTTTTAGTACTTCTGGCATGAGCAACTGCGAACACCTTAGAGTAGGTTCTACTACTTATAACCGCTATAGCTAAAAGTCTTTATAGGCGTCTTTGCGATGCCGAACTCTGATAACTATGACAAGTAGTTCGTTTTTGTAAATCTGATAAACAATTCGGTAAGTCCCTTGTCTTATGCGGTAGATGTTGTTTGAGCCTTTGATTTTTTTAGCTTCATCAGGCACAGGGTTTATATAAAGGTCGTCAATTATTTCTATAATTTTATCCCTTAACTCCTTACTTGGCAGTTTGCGTATTTCTTTTTGAGCAGAGTTCTTAATTTTGACGCTATAAGAGACCATCGGCTTTAAGTTCTTTAACGAATGTTTTGAAATCTATAGCAGGTTCGTTTTCGCGTTCCTTGACTGTTTGCAAGTCATAAAGGTCTTCTAGAACCTGCTCTTTTATAGCGTTTTCTACGACCGCAGAGACTGATTCACCACTTTCAGCAGCCCGAATCTTTAGGGCTTTAAAAATCTTGTCATTTAGAGTGATGGTCGTACGCATAATTATTCCTTTCGTTGTCAACAAGCCCAGTATAGCATATATGCATCAATGCATCAATATGTGTGCTAGGTATATCTCTGTAATCGGCCTCATAACGGTTCTGACTTCTCGGACTGCGATGTACCATTCCTGAGATAATGCGATTGCGGCAATACGATCAAAGGTTTCTTTGCGAATCAATTTTCTGATTTCTGCTCACTTCTGTCCAGATTCACTAGAACGGCAATGATCCGTGACAATAGATAACTCTTTGGTGTACTAGTATTATGAAATACACGATAACAGATTTGCAAAGGGACTCCCAGGATGATGACGCTTGTATAGAATTACTAAAAGTTTGTTTATATCCAGATGGTATTTTCTGCGCAATAGCTAAAAAGATAACAACTCATCATAAAATGCATTCAAAAATTCGTTTTTCGTTATGCTATAAGGATGCGCCCTCGGCTGAAAAGGAAACGTCTTAACTTTTAAGACAACAATAAAAAAAACCACTTTACTTGTAAGCTATGAACCGCAAACGTCAATCTGATTAAAAATTTTGATAACTAAAGATCATCAACTGATGCTTGTTAAGAAACCAGACGTCTTGGCCATAGATGACGTTTGGCCACGACTACTACTTCCATCGAGTATAGAAGTGATTGGGTTTCAAGATAAATCCAGGCGATTAAACCAAGTGTAGTTGCGAACAAAGCGGTATAGGTGTCGGTGTAGTGTTTCAGGCTGTGTGTCACAATCAAGCCACCCGCAAACTGCAATACGCCAAACGTTAAAGCCATTGTCGCTGAGACACTTAAAAGTTGCCTGGCTTTTATGCTTTTGGGCAAACTCAGCTTTAGTATTGTCATAAAAACCAGTCCCAGTACCGCCCAACCAGCAACGGCAATAACGCCCCTAAACCAAATTGCGTGACCATGGGAAAGAGCCCAACCGTACCCAATCGCTGTCAGCAAGAAACCGCCTCCACCAATTAAGACTGTCCAGACACCCCTTAACCAATTGCGCGGAAATCCTGGAAGCTTATCTTTTGGTATTGCAAACACCTTGCTCACGATGCTACCAAACATCATTGCCGTACCCCGAGCGCCATAAAGGGTCACCAAACTCGAAACTAATATGCCGATGCTTGATCTACTGCTGCTATGCGCAACTTTATCTAATTGATTTCCGAGCACCGGGAAGTAACCGGTAGCCGCATGAATCAAAGTCGTCGCCGTACCGGGGAAATATTGGTTTAAGACATTTGCCAACAATGATAGCCAAAACAGAAGCGGGAACAGTGACAGAAACAAATAATAAGTCATCAACGCAGCATTACGGCCGTCCTGATTTTCGCTATAGCGCTTAATTACCGCTACCCCAAACGCTAACCATTGATGTTTATGTTGGAGTTTATCGAAAGCTTGGGGCAAATTTTTCATTATTGTCTGTTTAGTTTGCTGCACTAATAGTAACAAAATCTAGAGAAAATTAGGTTGATCCAGAATCCGTTCTACTACACATACTTGAAGGGTGTAAGTATGCTTACAGGTACTTACCAGCCATAAATAGCATACTGATAAGCATGCGGAAATGCTCCGTGGGCACAATAAAAGGAGGGCATAGAATGTCTGAAATCGAAGCAGAAATAATCGCAAAACAATTTGAGAAGTGGGATCAAAAACAAGCTAAGCATAACTTTATCGCGCGTATGGAACGAAAAATGTACCGAAGGGATAAAGGTTTTCGTTACTCACGCAACCCCCATTAAAAGCTACAAACATTGTTTAGTTACAGAGCTTGCCAAGCTTTGATGTTGGGGCGGAGTTTAACTTTTAGAATCTAATTCTCCACATGAACCCATCTAGAGGATCTTGGCCTTTCTCTTGCATGGGCAAATAAGAAGACAGCAAATCGACAATTTTAGTTTCGTCAGCGGGATTAAAATAAACCGATGCTCCTACAGCAAACCGCCGCATTGGCATAAACTGTAGACTTGAAAATTCCCCCTGTCGCATGACCGCAAAAGAACGAAACTTCTCAAACGGGTATAGGTGGTCACCTACGCTTAAGCCATGACGATCAATTCTATACTGTTGCTCGCGCGGTTTTTTGGCTGCAAATATAGCAAGAGCAATCGCCGCAATTATAATGGTCGATGCAGTTATTGCATCCTTAGTAAGTACGTAAATAATACCGGCTAACACAATGGCCCCAATAAATAGATAAATGTACCAGCTGGCACCCTTCTCGTGTGCTATAAATTCACTCGCTGTCCAAGATATAGACATATCGATGTTGCCTGGCAGGTTTGAAGCCTTTTGTTCATCAAGCTGTTCCGGCCCGACTGATGTGCCAGTTGCTGGGGTTTCCTGGCCTAAAACGTCTGGTTCGTCTTGCCCGTTATTCATTAACACTATTTTACTCTTAACAGGTTTGTCTGCGAAATTATACGCTTATGTTTGGCTGTCTGACCATAACGCTTAAGGTTTGGTTATCCTATTTGCCAATTGCTAGATTTAATAGTTACTAATTTGGGATTAGATGATATCAGTTGGTTTGGCGACACAAAGAAACATTTTGTGCTTTGAAGACATAGTGGAATCTAAAGATTGGCGGAGAGGGAGGGATTCGAACCCTCGCGAGGGATTGCTCCCCCCTATCGATTTAGCAAACCGACCCCTTCAGCCTCTTGGGTACCTCTCCAGCTGGTTAGCTATCAGGGGTACATTATACCCTAAATACGGCTTTATGAATCTCGCATTATTAAATGTCTTGGGAGTTAAGCCAAAAGTTATCATATACTACCTCTAGCTGGTGAAAGAGAAATTTAAGCACTTACCCAATCCATCCCTTAAGCAAGCGGTGCTGTTTGGCTTACTTTTCCTAATATTGGCATTTTTCTTGCTTTTTGGCGTTTTCTACCAAAAGACCCAACAGTTTAGTTTGCTGGCACAATCCTTCGACCATTTAAAGTTATATTTCCTTAAAACCATCGGCGGTCTGGGCCAAGACCCCGTCTTGTACAATCATCACGTCTACTGGAGCGAGGGTCCTTTCCCGGCTATCTTGTTAATGCCGTTTGTAGAAATTACTAAATACGTATTTGGAGCCTTCTTCTCCCAGGGTTATCTTAGTTGGTTGTTATCCCTTGGGGTTATCTTCTTCGTCTATAAAATCAGCCGCCGGTTTGGCTTTAACGGTGAAGACAGCCTCTTACTGGGGCTGGGCTTCGCACTAGGTAGTGTGTTTATAGGAGTTAGTACAGTGACTAGCTCGTGGTATTTTGCGCAAGTCATAACCACCTTCTTGTTATTTTGGGGACTTTATGAGTACTTTAGCCGCGCGCCAAGACGATGGTGGCTGCTGGGTACTATTTCTGCACTAATTTTGTTAACTAGAATTTCTGCAGCGGCCATAGTAGTATTTTTGCTGCTTGAATTATTAGGCATCCATGGAAACCAAAAACAGCGGTTGAAGTTTTTAGCTCAGCTACTGGTTCCTGTTGCGGCAGCTGGACTGATGTTACTGTTATATAACTTTTTGCGTTTTCATAATCCGCTCCAAACTGGTTTCCAATACGAACTATTAAGTTCAATGGCGGCTCAATCACGAGCTCTTGGAGCTATTAGCCCGATTCATATACCGGCCAATCTGTATAGTCTCCTACTGAGACCACCGCTGCCAATACTCAGAAATTCAAACTCCTGGACACTGAGGTTCCCATTTATTACCAACAACTCGTTCGGCATGAGCATATTCATAACCTCGCCATACTTGATCTACCTATTTATAACGAGTTGGCGAAAATATTCGCGTACGTTGCGCAATCTATTACTTTCGGCATTAGTCAGCCTGCTAGCCGTAACCAGCTATTTTGGTATTGGTGTTAACCAATACGGTTATCGCTACTCATTGGATTTCTTGCCAGCGCTATTTGTAATTTTTTTGGCTCTTTATCACAACGACCACGATAAATTATCTTTTGGAATGAAGTGTTTGTTGATCGGTTCAATTATTTTAAATTCTTACTTAATGTTGGTAACAATTTACTACTAATTATTGCCGGATATTTAGGCGTATCATAACTAATAGTTTTGCGTAAACAAAGTAGTCAACTAATCAAGAAGTTGGAATGGTGGCATAAGAGCCACCCGCTAATGTTTGCGTTACTTGGCGGGATCATTGTCTATGCGATATTCTTTATAATTTCATATAACCGCCTTGACCCAGACTTCGGTTGGCACTTGATCACCGGCCGATATATTCTCGCCCACGGCATACCTTATCACGACCTTTATGCATACACGTCACACGGCCACGCTTGGGTCGACCACGAATGGGGCAATGACGTTATTCAAGCTCTTTTATTTAAAGGCGGTGGCTATCTGCTTAGCTCTGTCTTTTTTGCTCTAATTTGGACGGCCGGAGTTCTGCTGGTTGGATGGGGAAGGCGCATCATCGTCTTAATTCTCGCCACGTTAGCGATGGTACCTTATGCCGCTATCCGTCCGGTTGCCTGGACGGTTATGCTGTTTGCGTTAACACTTCGTATACTGCAAGCCAAAAATAAAAATTGGCGTTATATATTACCCCTGCTGGTTATTATTTGGGCCAACTTGCATGCCGGTTTTATCGCTGGTTTGGCGTTAATTATTTACTTCGCCGTCATCGAGCTGGACATTGGTTTGGGCATTATATTTGTACTATCTGCTGTGTCGGCGCTAATTAATCCGTACGGCTTTAATTTGTACCGTGAGATCGCATCCACTATCTTCGATCCGAATATTCATAACCAGATCACTGAATGGCGTTCATTTTATATAACCACGCCGTCGGAGCCATACGTTTTGTTGTGGCTGGCCGGCTTTTTGGTCTTTGCAAAACCTTTCTGGAAACGATGGATCAGCCTTGGACCATTGCTTCTAGCCACAGCACTGGATGCTTCACGTAATCTTCCGCTCTTCGTGATTGTCACCATTGCTGAATTTAATGATTATGCAAATCGGGGGATTACAAAACTACTAAAACCCAAAATGCTTATACAAAAATTTATGATCGGACTCTGTGCCGCTCTGGCTATTGTGGTGTTCATGTATGTTATATATACAGCCTTCTCTCCGTACCAGAGCCGAAGCGCTGACTACCCGGTGCAAGCCGTAGCCTACTTAAAAAAGCACAGCTGCAGCGGCAACTTATTTAACGACTATGACTATGGCGGCTATTTAATCTGGAAATTACCCAATACGCCAGTTTATATAGACGGCATCATGACAACTTGGGTAAAGCATATGAACGAATATTTCAATATTCTTCACAATCCGCAGAGATATTATTCTAACGAGTTCCAGCACTACGACATTACCTGCGCCTTACTCTCACAGAACACAATCGATAAGAAACTTATAGGTTTACTTGAGGCTCGACACTGGCAGATTAAGGTTACCGGTAATGGATCGATACTGCTCGAGAAGCCAACAAAAATATAACTGGCGGAAGGGGTGGGATTCGAACCCACGATACCACTCACGTGGTATGATGGTTTTCAAGACCATTTCCTTAAACCACTCGGACACCCTTCCATTGGCCGGTACATAACAGATAAAATTATAACAGTTAAGAGTCATAAAACAGCCTGTTGTTATTTTTGTGTTGTAAATATAGCTTGTCATTATTGCTATGTGCTAAAGTTCTAAGCTATACTAAAACTAAGACAAAAAGGCAAGTAAGCCACTATTCTAAAAAGCAAACTCATAATGGAGGGTAAAATATGGCGCGCCGAAATCACGACGATGACCTATTATTAGAAGAAGACGAATTGACTGCCGCCTTTTTGGGGGACGACGACACTACCGCTGCTTTGCAAGCTGAGGATAATTCAGCTCAACCGGTAGCAAATCCGGCTGACGAACAATGGGACGAAGAAGAAGCGGTTCCCGGTCAGTTAGCAGTGGATGTCTACGAAACTAAAGAACGATTGGTCGTTAAAGCACGTACTGCTGGGGTCAAGAAAGACGAGCTAGACGTCAGTATATCTGACAATCAACTGACTATCCGCGGCACCCTAAGTGCTGGGAACGAAGACGATGTCGAAAACTATTTCCTGCAAGAATGTTACTGGGGCGAGTTTTCGAGAACCATAGCCCTGCCAGTACCAGTTAAAGAAGAAGATATAGAAGCCATACTAAAAGATGGCGTATTAACTATCAGCTTCGGTAAAGTCAAACAAGACACAGTTAAGAAGATCCAGGTTCTTTAAAAACAGAATCGCTTGAATTCCACACCACGTCCTATCAACAATTGGGCGTGGTGTGGATGTTGGCTTTTATTAACCTATTTAAAAATGAATAAGGTGTATGAACCCGGACGGGGGGGAATTGGCGATGTTGGTAGAGGTCCCGATCACCCAACGGACGATAACTTGAGCTAGCGCGACGATTACAAGTCCTACGATAGCAAACAGCAGCGTATTCTTAGCAGATGACACACTGCCACTCTCGCCGCCCGAAGTTATATAACGGAAACCGCCGTAAATAATCATGATAACCGCCACCACTCCAACCACGATAGATAAGATATTGACTACAGTAACTGCTGCGTTTTTGATTCCGGTATTAATAGTGGTAGTAGAACACGTAGTTGTAGGATTAGCAGTGGTTAAGCCAACACCATTAGTAATTTGATCGGTGATAGGGGTACACGTAGCTAGCGATGTCGCTGGCAGGAACACCGGTAAACTTATGGCAAGAATCGAAAGAATTGTTATGAGATAGTTCTTTAGTTTTCGAGTCATTTATATACAATACCTTTTGTTAATGCTTATTCTTACATATATTAGCATGGGGTAACGAAAAATCAATGCAGATAGTGCGATAGCATTAACGCGGAATAAGAAACAACCTTAGCCGATGTACCTATCACCCAGGTTACTATAGCTTGAGCCAGTAGGGCTATAGCTAAACCCACCAAAGCCCATATAAGGGTTCCCTTGGCAGCGGCAACGCCGTTTGATCCACCACCCGAAATGACAAATCTGAACCCGCTAATAATAATCATGATGACCGCTATCGCTCCAAGCAACAAACTCAGCACACTTACAACAGTTTTGATAACACTTTTAAGGGTTGATCCCTTTGACTGGCAGTTTTGGCCTGTGCCAAGTTCGCTGATTCCGCTGCAAGCACTACACTCGGCCTGACTCAAACCCTGGCTGCACTTCTTGGCCGCATAAAGACTGGGAGGCTGTACAAACTGGAAGACTAATATGGCCGGTGTAATTAATGCCAGTAGAAATAATTTTTTCATTTGTTTCTATTTTATATTATCTAATACAAATATCACTATCGACTGTGCCAAAGCGACTATAACAATACCTATTATGGCGGCCAACAACCCACGCCGAGCGCTGGCCAGAGCATTTGAATCGCCGCTGGCTGTAATAAAACGAAAGGCGCTGATGATGATAATAATGATTGATGCCGCCCCTACGGCAAACGAAAGTATGTCTATAGCATCCTTTATTAACCGGAGCACAGGGTTCTGATTCGCGCCAGTCTTGCTCTGAGCAGTAACGTCTTTACAAACAGCAGTCTTATATGCGACTTGTCCAGGCTGACAGACTATAATATAACTCCCAGATTTTGCCAAAGCCGAACCCACGGGTAGAAGCAAATAAAACAACATTATAGGTATTATGGCTAAGACGAGCAGTGCAATCTGTTTCATTTAGCAAAACTCAGAACAAAAGTTACTATCGCTTCGGCGAAGAGAGCTACTACTAATCCGATAATCGCATAAAGAATGGTCATTTTGGCCCTACTCATAGCCTGTGGATCACCGCCAGAAATAGTATACCTAAGGCCCCCTATCACAATAAATAGCACCGCTAAAGCACCTAGTATACCAAAAAATACCTGTAGAATAGTGTGTAATTCACTCGAGGATGCATTTACTGTTGGCAAATTTGTGGGGTAACAATAGCTGTGATTCGACTCGGAAAAAGGCACACTGCTGCCCGAACATGATTTGGCGAAGTGACCCACTAAACCCAGGAGGCTCATCCTGAAGCTCCAAACGTCTTGGCGACAAAAGTTACAAGTAACGATGCAGATATGGCTAGCAAAAGCCCGATGAGAGCATAGATGATTGTATTCTTGGCAGAAGCGGTCGCCTCGGGATTACCCATGCTTGTGGTATATTTTACGCCTCCGTAAATTACCATCATAACAGCAGCTAAACCAGCAACTCTTAAAATAATGTCGATGACGGCTGCAACAATCAGCCAGATATCTGCGATGTTCTGGAGCGACGGCAAACACACCGAGCCTTTACCGTTTGGTGTTGATTGATATTTGGCCGGCAGATATTCATACCATGTCGGGAAACCGTAAAAAGAAGTGGTCGAATAGGTGCAGGGACTGCCGGGAGAATGAGTACTTGCCATTGCGCTACCGCTTCCAACAAAAATGAGCAGGAGCATAGTGGCTAAAAATATTTTTTTCGCAGATGATCTAATGTTCATTGACCAAAGAACCCATTAGGAATTACATAGTTTACCAAAGCATAGGCAAGGATAAAAATTATCAGCGCGGTGGTGGAGCTTTGGATACGTTTTGTCGCCTGAGCAATAGATTGTGGCTCACCTCTTGAAAATATGTATTGAACAGCTGCGATGATGAACGAAGCAATGACCACCAAGCCTACCCCATCTGACAGTAAACGTATTATGGCAAATAAAAGATCCAGTATAGGATTATGGGGGCTACGGCAATAGTTTGAAGGTCTTTTGGTAAGACAGCTATCCCCCTGACAACCAAGATCAATACCGGTCTTCACGGCGTCGCTCGCCACCGCATTTTTTCCCTGACCCGCGCTGCCACACTGTCCATACGCAAAGGTTTCAAGGCTAACGGGAAAGGCGTAAGCAGGGCGTGAAAAGTTTAGCATACCACTCAACAAGAACAACATTGTAAATAGACATATAGCATAGAATAGTTTTATTTTGTTCATAATATTTCTGGATAACAGTTTAACATAACCCCGCCAGCTAATAGTGCTACATCTGATCACTCTTGGATCTGCTTGCTTTTGATATACTAAAAGTCAGTGGCAACATACAAATTAATCCAGGATATTGAGGCCGACGACAAGATTTTAGGCCCACTGACTTTAAGGCAATTTATTTATGCCCTGACGTCGGCATTACTGTATTATGTTTGCTTTGTCATTATTAGCAAGCACATAGTTTATTTGCTTGCACTGTTTTTGCCCCCCGCTCTGTTGACTAGTTTTTTTGCCTTTCCCTTTAGGAGGGATCAGCCTACCGAGGTGTGGGCTTTAGCCAGGCTACGTTTTATGTTGAAGCCCAAAAGGCGCATCTGGAGCCAGGACGGAGTAAAAGATCTTGTCACCATAACCGCACCGAAGAAAACAGAAGCTCCAACACCAATTAGATTGACGTCAGATGAAGTTAGAAGTAGGCTGAAGATTTTAGCTACCACTTTAGACACCAGAGGATGGGTGACAAAAAATCTGTCCAACGTTCCGGAAAATCAGCAAAACAATACATATGACTCCGATCGATTAATCAGTCTGGGTAACATTCCAAAACCGATACCAGAATACTCAGTTAATCCTGAAGAAGACATTTTAGATGATTTAAATCCTAAGTCACAATACATCGCCAATAGGATCTCAGAAAAAACGGAGACTAGCCGCAGGGCTTTATATGCAATGCTAGAAAATCTGAGCCGCAATGATGAAATTAAACCGACCAATGCAACCAATGATCGACACATACCTCAAACTGTTGATGAGCAGTCATTAAGTGGCGCACTAAAGACCAGCTTAGCGAATTCTAATTTAGCCATTTCTAACCTACACGCTATTCCGCAGCAAAAAGCACCGCCCAAGTCAGTCTCCAGAGTCAAACTAAATACTCCAACCCCCTCAGAGAACATCAAGTTTAGCTATAACCCGTATATGAGCGTACAGACTTTAGCAAAAGAAGCGCGAGAAAATTCTGAAGACGGCGTAGTAATCAAATTAAACCATTAGGCAACAAGATGGATCAGCAAAACATTAGCGTGGGCACATCAATAACACCGGGAGGTGCTCCCGGCAGTAAACTGAATCCAATTGTTGCTGCAACCCGAAACGCCACAAAGACAAATCCAACGATTAAATCCAACCCTAACAGCACCCAAAACATGCTTGAAATTGCAGAAATCCGTGATGGTATTGTCATCATGAATGACGGCAGTTTTAGAAGTGTTGTTATGGTAAAAAGTATCAACTTCGATCTTATGAATCCCCAAGAACAAGAAGCGACTGAATTCGCTTATCAGGGTTTTTTAAACTCTCTTGGATTTCCTGTACAAATCTGTATTCGTACACAAAAAATAGATATGCAGCCGTACATTGATAAACTAGATAAAATTCATAACGAACATGACAACATGCTTCTTGCCATGTTGATGGATGATTATATCAACTACATTTATCAGTTAAGTCAGCAGACTAACATTATGGATAAAAAGTTTTATGTCGTGATACCCTATTATCTTGTTTTCGGAGACGAGTCTAAAGCAATTGCTCAAGGAAAAACTTTTCTTACAGGTGTAGTTCAAATGTTTAGTGGCAAGGACAAGCATGTAGTTATAAACGAGGCTCAGTTGGAGGCAGCTAAAACTGAACTTCGCAACCGAGTGCAAGCTGTTCTCGAAGGGCTTATGCAGGCCGGCATTCAGGGTCTCCCCTTGGATACCCAAGAGCTAATAGAGCTTTACTATGGCATCTATAACCCCGATACGGCCGTAAGACAAGAACTACAGGATTTTAACAATCTTACTGCAGATGTGATCACTAAAGGCCAGGGTGTTGCGCCGCAACCACACCTGCAACATGAGTTGAATTAATTCCTATGGCAATATTGAAAAAATCTAAGATCGACCCCTTGGATGTTGTTCAGCAACAACAGGCTCAAGAGGCTAGACAGGTTGAAGCCGCGTTCCAAAAAGGCATAACAGCCCTGAGGGACTTTATTGCACCCAGTTCTGTAGAATTTAGTAGCTCATATTTCCAAATTGGTACGCGTTTCGCGCGCACTTTCTATGTTTACGGATACCCGAGACAACTTTATACGGGCTGGTTAAGTGGAATGGTTAACCTGGACGAGGTTATGGACTTAAGCATGTTTATATATCCAGTCGAAAGCCGGGTTGTTCTGGAAAACTTAAGGAAAAAGGTGACGCAGTTGGAAGCCGGCTTACAAATCGATGCCGAAAAGGGTAGAGTGAGAGATCCTGCAAAACAAGCAGCTATAGTAGACGCGGAGGAAATGAGAGATAAGTTGCAGGTGGGCGAAGAACGTTTCTTTAGATTTGGACTTTATTTTACAATATATGCCCAATCAAAAGATGAACTGGATTTTGTGACCAACAAAGTAGAGTCACTATTGGGTCAGCAATTGATATACTCGAAGGCCGCAACTGCTCAGCAGGAACAAGCGTTTAACTCAACAGTTCCGCAGTTAACTGACCAGCTCCAGATCAGGCGCAATATGAGCACGGGTGCATTAAGTACCAGTTTTCCCTTTACATCAGCCGACCTAAGTCAAGAGAACGGTATTTTGTATGGTATCAATATGCATAATTCCGGTTTGGTGATTTTTGACCGCTTCAGCCTAGAAAACGGCAACTCTGTGGTGTTTGCCAAATCAGGAGCAGGCAAGTCATTTAGTGTCAAACTGGAAGCTTTACGCTCACTGATGATGGGCACCGAGATTTTTATTATTGACCCAGAGAACGAATACCAAAGACTGTGTGAGGCGGTCGGAGGCGCATATATACGTCTTAGTTTAAATAGTATGGTCAGAATTAATCCGTTCGACCTACCGAGAGTGATAGATACCGAAGAATCAGACAATGCTCTTCGATCAAACTTGATTACCCTATTTGGACTACTGAGATTAATGATGGGGGGCGCACAAGCCCAACTGGTCGGGGGTAATGCAACTCTCATGCCGGCCCTTACCCCCGAAGAAGAGTCATATTTGGACACAGCTTTAATAGACACTTATGCTAAAGTCGGGATCACAAACGATCCCCTGACGCATACGGGCGCGCCCCCGACCATTATTGACCTTTACGATACACTACTGCACATGGGCGGCTCTGGACCACAATTAGCCCAACGATTAAGGAAATACACCTCAGGAACATTTGCCGGGATTTTCAGTCAACAATCAAATATCAATATTAATAACTCAATGGCGGTATTCAATATTCGGGATCTTGAAGATGAACTGAGACCAGTCGCAATGTATATTGTCCTAAATTATATCTGGAACAAAACCAAGACAGACTCAAAACGGCGTATTTTAATCGTCGATGAAGCTTGGCAGTTAATGAAATATGAGGATTCTGCTAACTTTCTGTTCAGCATCGCCAAAAGGGCTAGAAAATACGGACTAGGCATCACAACGGTCACCCAAGATGTTGAAGATTTTATGGGAAGCCGTATGGGTAGGGCTATCGTTGCCAATTCATCGATTCAGTTTTTGATGAAACAGTCGTCCTCGGCGATTGATATGTTAGCTGACGTGTTCAAGCTAACCCAAGAGGAGAAAAAGCGTCTGAGTCAGTTTCCGGTGGGACAGGGTTTGTTTTTTGCCGGGCAAAATCATGTTCACATTCAAGTTATTGCCAGCTCCACTGAAACGTCTTTGATATCCACCGGTATCAAATCTAACAACGGATCAAACATCACTAACATTAACTTGCAAGCCGGAGCACCGGGCGGTCTATCTGGTACTATTGATCTCGCAAACCGTCTAACGCCAAGCTCATAACACGCCGCGTGTAGATCAGCGGCTCTGATCAACCAACACGGGGCAAGCATGATGCTAAGTAAGTTGCTCGATTGACAAAGAGTCGCGAGAAGTTTTGTTTGGCTTCCCGTTCTTTACAGAATTCACTGAAAGCGTTTGGTGGTTATGCGATCATCCCGATTCCTAAGATAGCGTTGATGGCAGACCAGACTCGCTCTATCTGGTTGGTGCCAGTCGGCTGGCCATATCTAGGCTTGTCTTATGCTGCAAGCACATAGCAAAACAAATAGCTCTATTTAGGTATTCGTGCCATGCGACTAGAAACTCTGGAGAACAGTTACTCAATACTTATGGCACCAATGCTTACGCCATAAGTATTTGCGCCGGTAATTCTCCTGAGTCTATCATTTACTAGCCGGACAGTTCACTTCTTCCGTGAATATTAATTTGTTAAGAGCTCACCAGTATTTCAAGTCATCGGTAAATCTTTATGGCGGCCTCATCGGAACAACTCTTCTTGCATTAGTTTGATGTTACAAACCCGATTCTACGAGTTGTTCCACTTTGGTTTAACGAAACCACTTGATACAGGCGTTACCTTTTTTAATGCTTTTGGTTATAATCGTATGTGTAGCGTTAAGCATGATAATAAATGGGCATCCACGGTTGGGAAAAATAAAAATGCAGTTTCATACGCCAAGCTCATATAACATCCATCTGTATTATGGGCAGTTCCGTAAATCGGTTATTGGTTATGGATTCTTTGCAGTTAAGCGTGGTTATGGCGGATGAATAAGGTTAAATTGCTGTCAATAATTATGTTGGCAGGCCTTATGCTGCCATTATTTATGAGCTGGCTGCCGATTTCTGAAGCCGCTTCTGCAGCCTCTAGCAGTATTCAACAGTTAAAGATTGCTAATGGTGGATTTTCAATTGGCGACACTCACAACATACAACTTTGTGTGCCAGTTAAAGGCATTAATAACAATTCGCAGATAAAAAACACTGCATTGACATTTAGCATTCCGGGCAGCGGGTACAACCATCAGTTCTATTCGTCCGGTTCAAACCACTGTTTCCTATCACCAACCATTACACAGCTACTACCCACTACGCAGGATCCATCAAGTTGTACGGGCAGCGCAAACCTTACCGTAACCATCACGGTCACTCAGGGCAGTTTAGGGGCAGAAGCTCAAGTATCTCCTTGTGGTCAAATTCAAACCTCAAATGGCATTTTTTTAACTACTCCGGCAATCACCCTCTCTTCATCCAAGGTCAATAGCACAATTCCTACGGTCTCTTTTAACGTTTTGTATACAACTTCAAGTAGTTGTAGTGGCGGTCATTGTAAAACACAAAGCGTGCCGCAAAATTCCAATGTTACTGCCTGTTTAATTTCTGCAGCGGATGCAAAGAACTCATCCACAGATAATTGTAACGGCAAATTCTACCTGATTAAGCCGACGACCGGCGGTAAAAGCGGCCAGTTTTCGGTTTATGACGTTAACCCTGGAACATACTATGTGCAATTCAATTATTACCGCAATGCTCAAGGCCTTCCGCCTTATTATCAGGTGCAGGCGTCGCAAGCTAAGCTGAATCTTTCTAAAAGTACACGCTTCCCAATTACGTTAATCCTCACGCAAACTGGCCACGTAAAGCCAAATGGTGGCGGTGGTGGCGGTGGTGGCGGTAACAATACAACAACAAGTAGCTGTGAAGCTTCTAACTTCGTATTATCTTGGATAGTCTGTGGAGCGATAGACTTAATTAGTCATGTGGAGCAGAGCATTGAATCATTGATCAGCAGTTTGCTCCAAACCTCACCCTTTATCTTTAACGCAAACCCAAATTGTACCAGCACCAGTGCTAGTTGTACCAACCAAAAGATCAGTGCCGCTACCTATGATGTCTGGTCAAACTTCAGGACCTACGGTGATATCGTTCTAGTAATTGCTTTGCTGATTGTTGTCATTAGTGAGGCTGCGGGAGGTGGACTGGTAGATGCATACACTGTTCGAAAAGTATTGCCTAGGATTATAGCCGCTGCCATATTGATCAATTTATCCATCTATATAATAGCTGCGTTAGAAGACATCTTTAATATCTTGGGTGTAGGTATAATCAATCTGATTGAAGCTCCGTTTAAGTCTGTGGCAGCCAGCCTAGATTTGACAACCATCCATGTATCTACTGGCGGTGGGGTTGTGTTCACTTTGGGTTTAGTGGCGCTCGCGACACTTCCTATTATAGTATCGGGCATCATAGGAGTTTTGCTGCTCGTAGTGCTTATGGGACTACTGGCCGCCATAGGAGTGCTGATAACCATAGCAATAAGACAAGGCCTGATAGTATTCCTGCTAATAATATCGCCTGTCGCTTTTGCTTTATATGTACTACCGAACACCGAACGGTATTTTAAGCAATGGTGGAGTTTATTGATCAAAACACTTGCTGTGTATCCTATTGTGATGGCAATATTCGGGTTATCCTTTATTTCCGCTATCATTATGAGTAACTTGGTGCCTAACACGGGCGATCAGCTTTTATCCGATTCAATGGCAATATTGGCTACGGTTGCCCCAATCTTTCTTATACCTTTTGCTTTCAAGATGTCCGGTGGTATCATTGGCAGTATTCAAAAAGGAATTTCTGGTCTTGTGGCCAATGTCAACAAGCCTCTGGGTAGGAGAGCAACGGCTAGACTAGGGCAGGGAGTTCAAAAAACTAGGGCCGGTCAACGTTTCGCACACGGAACTCTTGAGAACAGAAGAGGGACAATTAACCGTGCTCTACAGGCCGCAACTTTAGTTGGTGCTGGCAAGGCGGGTTTGAATCCGACCAGGTGGCGACAAAATGTAACCTCCTCTAGGGCCAACCTTGAGCGCACTGAGTTAGAAGAGAATATGGAAAAAAATCAAGACTATCAGCTATGGAGAGGTGACGGCGCACTCAACCGTGCGGCCTCCGAAACCAACAACGAACAAGAGCTTCGCGCACGGCTTACACGAGATGGCTACAGCGGTTCGCGACTGGATGAAGCTGTGTCACATGTCGAAAGAGTCAGGAAGTCTATGAGCGCTGGTGCGTTCAACAAAATGACAACTTTGAGCGCCGTTGCAGACGGTACGGCTTACGGGGAGGCGGCCGAAGAAGATGCGGCAATCGCTAGAGCTTCTGGACACAATGACGCAATGATGGGATGGATGGTGGGAAGAGCCCGTACTCTGAACATGCAAGCCGGCCGCATAGACAAGGGGGCTGTAGCATTCAGCACTAAACTAGATAACGTACGGGACATTAGAGATGAGTTAGGAGTTTCTGGAAGTGTGTCCCCGGCAACCGAAAGAAGAGTTAATGAAGCTACTTATGACAGTTCTATCGACTCTTCCAACCCGCCTCAAGTTATCTACGGCAAACCTCTGAGCGCAAGACATGAGGCAGAAGCGCATGCTAGACGGATCAAGAGATTGCTCAATGAGGCATCGCGTGTCGCCGCAGACCCAAATAGCACTCCAGAAGCAGTCGAGAGTGCCAAAAGAGAAGCCTTACAAGAGATGGCCTCCGTTGGCGGTCTATATGACTCTATGGGTCAAGCCGCTCCTCAGAACGCTCGTGAGTTTGCAGATGCACTCATGAAGATGCACGTAGATTTGAGCAGCTTGCCTCCCGACCTGCGTGGCGCATTAGCGTTATCCCCGGATGGACGCAGTTCCGCTACGGCAACCGAGCTTCCGATTTTGTCCGCCATGGACAACTTACGTGCAAACAACGTCGAATGGGCTCAAATGCGACATGACATAAAAACCGGCATAGATAGTCAACTACAGGGTCTAAGAAATACTCCTCCACCCGGGGTATCCGGATTGCCGACGCCACCCGCTGGACCTTCATACCCTTAATTAACACACGGGGAGCCAGGGGAAGTAGTGCTGCGCATTGACCAGGATAAATCACCTCGACCCTGCGATAAACCTATTCCGAAATACAACCAATCAAAATAGTTAGTGAAAAAGTAGAACTTTAGCTAAGTCCTAGAATTCAGACTTTAAAATTAGATATGTGACAACTAGCTCCCTGAAGGTCTGCATTGCCGAACTGCACAGCAAGTGCCAGCATAATCCTAACAAAAATGCATATTTGATTGTCGGCCGGTTCTTTACCGAGCCCACTAACTTTACAATGGGGTAAGGCAACGAAGCTAGTGCAGGACTTACTGAATGGGGAACCAAGCAAAGCGTCTGTGTTGCGCTAAGTGGTTGAGAGCAGCAATGAGGCAATCCACGATAGTTGCTTTTTTGATAATATATGCTATACTAGTGTTATGGAACAATTGCCGCCACCTGACACAAACCCTGATCCAGAAGGATATACTCAGACACCGTCCCATTCTCCGGAACAAGATGAGGGTTTGGGTTTTGATCCAGCTCTCCCCCTAGAGCCTCAACCCACCGAGGAAATGAACGATTTATTAAATGAGCAAGCGGCCCCTGAAGTGATTTCAATGAACGGTTTGAAACGCTTTGTGGCCGACAGACGCGCAAGAAGATTGACGAGAATTGAAAAAAAAATATCGGATATCAGGAGAGGTAACGCAGTATTACGATATTCTGCGCACAGCCCACTATCATCCGGTAGACCAATTCACCCAGATGGCGAAACCGAACAAATGCTACAAAAGCGGGATAAAAGATATATGGAAGAGCACTCGACAACTTACCGTCCGGTAACTTGGGGAGACCGACGACACGACAAGAGGGTGGAGAGAAGGTTAGCCAAGAATCTGCGCCTCGCTACGATTAAGCAGATGGCTGAACTGACGTATGGACAACGTATCTCAACAAACGAGCCCGCCTCATTAGCCGAGAGAGTATCCAGAAAAGAAGCACGTACCGCTAGAAAAGTCACAAATCGTGTTGTGCACGCAGACAAGGTAATGGCTAGGCATATAACAAAAGTCAGGGATTCAGCGGCCAACAGGGATATTGCCGGTAAAACTGGACGGTATAGGCTTAAGCGTCTGCAAAAAAAACGAAAAAAGATACTCAATAAAATTAGGTAATTACTTAATAGCCTCAACAGTTGCTTGAAATACAAATAGTTAACAACCTTGATTAAAGTCCAAGGCTTCACTGCTTCGCCAAGCCTGGTCTGTCATATTGGTGTTCAATGTACAGTTTGATAGCATTCTCGGTTATCCTCCATACGTTCTCAGCA
>JAJYZG010000052.1 GCA_021800155.1 bacterium | reverse complement strand
AGTTTTAACGATTTTGAGTCAGCAAGGAGGTACCATGAAGGTATATTCCAATACCTAAATTCCGGCTACCCGGCGAGGTAGTTTACACACTCAATGTTGACAGTACCTATTGCCATAGTCTGGGATAGTGCACCCTTCCATAAAAGTAAAGCTATACGTGAGCAGCTCAAGAAGGGTGGACTACTTGAAAGAGTTCACCTTATTGCTATGCCTCCTTATGCTCCAGACGAAAACCCGATTGAACATGTTTGGAATACTACCAAACAAGCAGTAGCCAATATCCAGCAGAACACATTCGAGGAAACTAAAGCAGCGTTCACTGGCTTCGTCACCAAACGCCAGTTTCGTTACTCATTTGCGTCATTTTGATTTGGGATTGCTATAGTGCCATAACCCATTATGAACATCACTCCATTAATAACTGCCGTCGCTGTGGACATGAGCTTACAGATAAAGCAGAGGCTATTCGCTACGAAGAAGACATTGAGCTAGCAGCACTCAATCCTCGGATAGATCATAAAAAGGTTACCGAGCATGCCATTGAGACGGGTTGGTGTAGCAACTGTGGCCAGTATTCCTCTGCTAGGGATCTAAGAGGTTAAGTAGTAACCATTGGCGAAAATATTAGATCGCTCATTGTTTACATGGTTATCCAGGCCGATCTAACCTACTCTCAGACAGTAGATATTATCTGGCAACTGCAAACGGCTCCCAGTTAATTCCGGTGAGATTGCCCATATACTGGCTGAGCGTAGAAAAGCATACCTGCCATGTATGAAAGATTAAAGACTACTGTTCGAGCAGGACCAACCCATATGGACGAAACCAGCTGTCCAATCCAATCCGAACAAGGAGTCGGTTATGCCCATGTTATGGTTAGCGCTAACTCTAACGATGTCGTCTTTAAGCTAGCTAACTCTAGAGGTAAAGGTAACTCTGAAAAACTAGTTGGTAAGAACTACCAAGGAGGCGGTATTACCGATCGCTATGGAGCGTACAAACATTTGTTTGTGGATGGTTGCTAGCAGATATGCTGGGCTCATCTGCAACGGATTGCCAGGGACATTACCCATCTGGAGTGTTTAAGTAGACTTAAACTTGCTCATGTTACCAAGTTCTATGATGGCCTAGCTGAAATTTACGCTGCCATTAGGGATTACCGGTCTGAATTATTTGATCAGGGTACCAGAAATACTCAGGCCAATGAGTTACTGGCCCGGATTAAACGGTTCTGTGCACCACATAAATTAGACCCCAAGAAACTAGCTGATCTAAAAACCGGTATCTTAGAATACCAGGACTGCCCGTTTCTCTGTCTGACTGTTCCTGACATACCGGCAGACAACAACAAAGCGGGACGTGCCTTAAGGAAACTAGTCATTAAACGCAAGAAAAGCTTTGGTGTTAAAACTATGAAGAGTGCTAGGACAATGGAAGTATTACTATCCGTTTGTCAATCTCTATACAACCTAGATAAAGATAACTTCTTGCCAGCATTATATGAATTAGCCACAGTTAGTCAGTAGTTACATTGAGTGCCCTTGCTTTTTCAAGCGTTTACAAGTATATTTATATTTATATTTATATATTTCAGAAAATAAACATTTATGATTAAAAAAACAGAGAAAACTTTTTTTAAGGCACCTTTAAAATTAATCACGTTGATGATATTAATTGTAGCGATAGTTGCAACCATAGTACTTTTTTTAATTATTAAAGGCAATAGGCCTACCAAGGCTGTGCCTGGCACCATAAAAACAATCAATACACAGCCAAACCCAAACAACTCTAACAGTTCTAAAAGTAATGCTTCTAAATCTAGTACGGCAACTATTAATCCAGGAAAAACATCAGTTGTTAATACCCCAACCACAGACAATAGTTTAGCAGCACCGTATGGCAGTTTCGTTAGTAATCACAAGCCTGGTCAAAACGGATCCAACCTCACTGAATTATCTCAATGCACTACCACCCCTGGTGCTACATGCTACATAAAGTTTACTCAAAACGGTGTTGAAAGAACGTTGCCACAACAAACTGTGAACTCCGACGGTACGACTTTTTGGGAATGGAATATAAACAATGCTGGTCTTACCGGCGGTCAATGGACAATCACGGCAATTGCTTCATTTAATGGTCAAATAAAATCTACGACCGATCAACTTCCATTGGAGGTTCCGTGAAATTTAAAAAAACAACAACGGTTATAGCTACAGGTATTGTACTGATGGGTTCCCTATTCGGATTTGGCTTAATAACCTCTGCAACGAATTACGGCAACATTGACATTATTGACGACTCGGTTATGAATAACACCGGAACTATGTCTGCAGCACAAATTGATAGCTTTCTCAATGGTTTTGCTGGCACATGCTTGGGCACTAATAGCGGCTTTGCAACTCCAGATCCGCAGGGATACTCCAATGGTGCATACCAATTTGGGAGCAATGTTTCGGCCGGTACTGCTATCCAAGATATAGCAGTTCATTATGATTTAAATCCACAAGTTTTGATCGTTACGTTGGAAAAAGAACAAGGCTTGATTGATAGGAACGGTAGCTGTGATTACAACAATCCCGCGCCCGCGCCAGCTGGTGCAGATTGTGGTAGTCCATATGGCACAGGTCCAAGCTATTGCTCTTACGCCTGTCAGAATTCTCCTGTCGGAGGCTGCGTTACTATAGCAGCAGGTTATGCTTGTCCTGGTTACTGTCAGAACACATTTCTTGGTTTTAGTCAACAAATCAGCGGAGCGTCCTGGGTGCTTCGCTGGGCCGAAGCCCGCGCCGAAGGACTAATGACCGACTATCCTGGCTATGACGCAGGAGACGAAAGTTACTGTTATACCGGTCCTATGACCCCTGGCTATAGACAGCGGTCAGATAGTACCACAAACTGCGATGGGGTACCAGGAAATCAATCCATATATTATGACGGATCCTATACAGATGCAAACGGCGACACTATGTACATATCAAATGGAGCAACTGCAAGTATGCTTAACTATACTCCTTTTTATGCGAATTCGTATTTACCGAGTGACACATTTATTACTAAATTTACGCAATGGTTCTCCAGCCCAAACTATATACCACCAACGTGCAATTCCCGCATAAGTAACGTTAGTTGTGTGTGGCAATTACATAGCCCTTCGGTTGATTCAGACTTTCTTACAATTAGTGACACCGAGCGTAATAATGCTGTAACGCTCAGTCATTATGAATATGACACTATGCCATTCTATGCATTCTCTTCACAGCAGCCAGGAACTGTTCCGGTATATAGACTGTTATTGCCAAATGAGCACTTTTACACTGACAGCCAGGCCGAGTTGGACTCGTTAATAGCAGATGGTTATACATATGAAGGCATTGCTTTTTATGAATATCCAGCAAATTCTGCAACAAACGCTTCGTATCCCATTTACAGATTAAACAGCGTCAATGGGCACTTGTATACAGCTAGCGTCCAGGAAAGGAATCTATTGGAGTCGGATGGTTATACATATGAAGGTATTGCTTTCAATGCACCGAGTGGACTAGCAAGCGCACCGGACCCGACACCAAATTACTTAAATGTATACAGACTTTGTAACAATAGTGCTCATCTTTACACAGAAGATTTAGCTGAGCGAGACAATGCATTACTTAATGGGTGGACGTATGAGGGTATTATGTTAGAAGCGCCGTCTTCTGCTACTCCTATACCTGTTTATAGACTAGTAAATAATTCTTCAGGAGATTATCTATATACAACTTCTTCGGTTGAAGAAAATCAAGCAATCAATTCTGGATGGACATATCAGGGTATAGCTTGGTATGTCAATGGTACTACCCCACAAACATACAGATTCTATATAAATGGCTATCATTTTTACACAACTGATCTAAATGAAGCACTTACCATAACCAATACGCCAGGCGTTCATTATGAGGGAGTAGCATTTGGTTATAGTCAGGGATCCAGTTTGCCTGTATATAGATTGCGCTATGAACCAAACAGCTCTATCCATTTATGGACAGCGGATGTCAACGAAGCTATTTCGCTTAATAATGCTGGGTGGACGTATGAAGGAATAGCTTGGTACGCCAGTGATACAGCAACTAATACGCCTGTTTATCGTTTATACAATGGTAGCGTGCACTTTTACACTGACAGCACAATAGAGAGAGATCAAGCAATCAATGCTGGGTGGACGTATGAAGGAATAGCTTGGTACG
>JAJYZG010000051.1 GCA_021800155.1 bacterium | reverse complement strand
TCTACAGTATCTGGCAATGAGATCTTTCAAATACCTGATCAAGGCGCAGCTGGTACCTATGATCTATGTATTGACAGCTCTAGTGCCTGTGGCTTTGCCCCAGGTACCTCAGCCAGCTATATTCAAGACCAAAACTCATCTGCCCAAACTGCTAACTTCTGGATTAGTGGCACAGGTACGATCGTAGGATCACTCGTGCTGCAAGATAGCGGGGGTCATTCAGTTAGCGTATCTACTGCTACTCAAGCTAATAGTATTGCTCTTACAATACCAGCGGACACGAATACTTCTGATACTATTTGTCTTAAAACCCTAGCTAACTGTGGCAGCAGTTCGAGTTTAATAGTCGGCACACTTGATGGTGGGGCCGCAAGCCTTAATGGTGCTAGCATACAAGGCAGTACATTGTACATGCAATCGGCATCTAGTAGTTACCCTGGCCTAGTCAACCTGACGACACAGAGTTTTGCAGGAAACAAGACTTTCACTAACAACTTAATTGTTAACGGCTCTAGTACATTTGAAGATACTGCCAATTCTGCTACAGCCTTTCAAATACAAAATTCCACAGGCGCCCCATTGTTTAACGCCAACACCTTAGATTCTATGATCAGTATCGGTCAGGGGAATTTGGCTATCGCTGGTCTCGGCGCTCCAACTGGTCTTAGTGTGACTGCCGGATCTAATCAAGGCGGTAGCTTTTCGGGTGCACCGGGTACTATTTACTACTACGAGGTAAGTTCAGTTAATTCAGCAGGAGAAACATTAGCTTCTTCAGAAGTAAGTTTCAATAGCTCTAGCTTTATTCCTATTAGTGCACCGGTTCAGAATGTTCCTACTATCATTTCAACCTCTGGCGGAAGTCTGGCTAGCGGAACTTATTACTATGAAATAACTGCCTTAACTGCCAATGGTCAAACTATTGGTAGCAATGAGGAATCTATATCCGTTACTAATCCTGATGAAGTCGGTTTATCTTGGTCGGCTGTAACGGGAGCATCATCATATAACATTTATCGAGGTACTTCGTCCGGAGGTGAAAATGTCTACTATAATACTACTGCTACATCCTACACCGATACCGGTTCCACAGGTACGAGCGGGAGCGTTCCTGGAACAAACACAGCTACCACAAATACCAACAACATAACCATAAGCTTTAATACAGATACCGGCGCTACTAGTTATAGAATCTATAGGGGAACGGTTAGTGGCGGAGAAAACGTCTACTTTGCGACCAGCACTTCTCCATTTACAGATACAGGTTCGACTGGTACAAGTGGAAATCCGCAAAGTTCAGATCAGACAGATCGGTTAGGTATTGGCACTATCTCACCTAACTCTAACTTAAACGTTTTGGGAACTACTGTACTTCAACCGGCTGGGCCCATCAACGGTCAGGCAACTGCGACACTTAACTATACTGGCACTAGCCAAACATTTACTGTTCCTAATGGTGTTTCTACAATTTCTGCGACCTTATATGGTGCCCAGGGAGGCAGCGGTTATTCGGGTGGCTTAGGCGCTCAAGGTGGTGAAACTACCGGAGATATAGCTGTTACGCCGGGCGAAAACTTGACAGTGCTTGTAGGGGGAGAAGGTGGTGCCGCAACTTCATCAGCGAGCGGAGCAGGCGGATTTGATGGCGGCGGTAACGGTGATGCTCAAGGAAGTTATTATGGCGGCGGCGGCGGGGGCTACAGCGGAATTGAAAGCGGTTCTACGTTTCTAGCTGTAGCAGCTGGTGGTGGTGGTGGGGGTGGTGGACCTTATAGCGGAGTTGGTGGTAATGGAGGAGGGCTAAGTGGAGCTAATGGTACCGGATCTGAAGGTAACACGGGTTATGGGGCGACCCAAACCGGTCCAGGTAGCAGTTCAGGTGGAAGTGCCGGCAGTGGCATGGACGGTGGAGCAGGCGGTTACGGCGGACCTGGCCCGTGTGGCGGCGGCGGCGGTGGTGGTGGCTATTATGGTGGTGGTGGTGGCGGAGCTTGTGATGGGGGTGGTGGTGGCTCAGCTCTTGTACCGAGCGGTGGCTCAACCACTAGTGGTGTCCAGTCGGGTAATGGTGAAGTATCTATTTCGTATACCTATTCTAACCCTAGCTACTCTTTAAATTTACTCCAAGTCCAAAATGCAGCCGCCAGTGATATCTTGGATGTCAACAATAATGGCAATGTCGGGGTTAATACTGCCAATCCAACCTATAGCCTAGATGTTCAGGCGGTCAACGGAGTAAGATTTCAAACTCCCGTTAACAACAATCAGTCATTGGTTGTTCAGGGAACGTCCGGGAACACTGTTTTGAGCGTGAGTACATTAAATAATTCTGTATCAGTTAACACCACTAGTACAAGCGCTAATCTTAATGTTTTCGGTACAGCTATTTTCCAGTCAGCATCAAATAACTCGACTAGTTTCCAAATTCAAGATGCATCAGGTATCAGCATGCTGTCTGCTTCAACGAATCAAATAACTACTATTCTAGGAGCACTGATTAATGACAATTATACTAGTTCAGCTCCTAGCGGTACTCTGTTAGATTCGGCAACTTATGTTAGCGGACAATATGTACAACTTAATTCCGGTTCCGGCACTGATGGGGAAGTGCAGTATAACGAATCGAACGTAGGCAGTAATTTTGATGCAAAATTTGGTTTTTGGACAAGTGGCGGAGCAGACGCAGTATATTTCTATGCCTATAATACTTCAACTCCCACCTCAGAAGATGCTTCAAGTGGTGGCTATATAGTTGCCTATGATGAATACGATCAACAGGTACAGCTTAAATACAATGGTACGACACTCGCAACCTATCCCGTTACTACATTGAATAATTCAACATGGCAAACGGCAGAGATTGTAAAGAACGGCAACGTATTAGATATATACCTTAACGGCAATCTGGTAATCAACTATACAGATACGACCAGATCATTAACAGGGACTCTATTTGGGCTTGGTGCTAGATCAGGAGGTGGTAGCGGAACCCACAGAGTGTCCTATTTTAGACTTTCTAATGTGATGAGCTATTGGCAAAACAGCGGAAATAACTTGCCTAATGCGACATACTATGATTCGTCTTTTAGTTATGGTAACTATATTTATTACATCCAGGCATGTACAAGCACCAACTGCGGATCCGGAAGTTATCCCGTATACTATGCACCAATTAATTCAAATGGCAGTATTGGCAGTTGGTCAGCTACTAGCTCACTGCCAGGAGAAGAACCCGGTGGTAGCGCTGTAGCATATGACGGCTATGCTTATTACGAAGTTGCCTGTTCACCAGGAACCAATTGTACCGGGGCAACTACTCTCTATGCTCAGATAAATTCAAATGGTACGCTGGGAAACTGGAACAGCTCAACCAATATACCGTTTCAACCCGCAAGCGGAACTTACCCAGTCACTTTGTCTGCATACAATGGTTATCTCTATGCTACTGCTAGTTCACAGGGAGCAATATATTATGCTCCAATTAATAAGGACGGTTCGGTTGGATCCTGGTCAACAGAAAATAATTTACCTTATGTACCAACTGATCAGAGTGTTGCTATAGCTGATGGCTATATTTATTTAATAGGAGGCTTAAATGGCAGTACTTATGAGAATACGGTTTATTATGCTCAAATAAGTGCTCTCAATGGGTCGGTGGGTACATGGTATGCAACTAGCGCACTACCACAAGGAATAGACGAGGCTCAAGCGGTTTCTTATTACAACCAAATATACATATTTGGTGGATATAATGGCAGCAGTGTCCTAAATACTGTCTATCAGGCTACCGTTAACTCATCTGGCGGCGGCTTAGGCAATTGGTCGACTTCTAATTTACCTCAGGCCATGGAACTCGAAGGAGCTACCGTGGGGTCTAATGACTATTCTTATGTTATAGGAGGAACGTCTAATGCCGGTGAGACAGGAGCGCTTAATACTGTTTACTATGCACAACTTGTGATTAGTTTAACGTCTAATGTTGATACTATAAATATTGGGGCCTCTACAACCTTTAATGCAAACCTGGCAATCGGCAACACTTATGTGCTGCAGGATCAAGGCAACGCACAATTTCAAGACAATACCAACTCAACTTCCGCTTTCCAGGTTCAAAATGCCTCAAGTGCCGATTTACTTAACGTAGACACTCTAAATACCAAAGTTACTGTAGCTCAAGGAGACTTTGTCGTTACCGGCCTTGGCGCTCCTACCGGCTTGTCTCTGGCTGCCGGCT
>JAJYZG010000050.1 GCA_021800155.1 bacterium | reverse complement strand
TCCTGACTCCGTCGCTGTTTCTGGCAACTACGCCTACGTAGTTAACTATAGCTCTGGCACTTTAGAGATCTTTAACGTTTCTACCCCTTCCACCCCAACGTTAGCATCAACTACCACCACCGGCTCTAGTCCTTACTCCGTCGCTGTTTCTGGCAACTACGCCTACGTAGTGAACGGTGGCTCTAATTCTTTACAAATCTTTAACGTTTCTACCCCTTCCGCCCCGACGCTATTATCTACTACCACCACCGGCTCTAGTCCTTACTCCGTCGCTGTTTCTGGCAACTACGCCTACGTAGTTAACTATAGCTCTGGCACTTTAGAGATCTTTAACGTTTCTACCCCTTCCGCCCCAACGTTAGCATCAACTACCACCACCGGCTCTAGTCCTGACTCCGTCGCTGTTTCTGGCGACTACGCCTACGTAGCTAACAATTACTCTTACTCCTTACAAATCTTTAATGTTTCTATCCTTTCTACGGCAATTAATCTAACTGGTAATATATCTGCGTTAGGCAATGCTACCTTCCAGTCTGCTACTAACAATGCTTCTGTCTTTGAGATTCAGAATGCAGCTGGCAACCTATTACTCAATGTCAATACTTCGGCTACAGTTATATCACTAGACACTACTAATGTTGTTGGAGGAGTAGTTGTTAGCGGGCTTTCTACTCCAGGAGCTCCAACCATTACTACAGTGGCTGGAGGAGGTTCATCAACTACTTGGGCTTATGAGGTAGTGGCCGTAAATGGTAATGGGGGTACTACTCCGGCATCTACTGCTGGCAGTATCAGCACTTCCGACTGGGCAACGCTTAGTTTGACTAACTACAACACGATTAGCTGGAGTGCAGTAACCGGAGCTAACTCGTATAAAGTCTACCGCACGATCGCCGGCGGCACACCCTCTACGACTGGACTCATTGGCACCACTACTTTAACTAGTTTTGAAGATACTGGAATGGCGGGTGATGGAACTACGCCTCCGACTACAGATACTTCCGGGCAATTGGTAGTTGGAACTAGTACCGAAGCGGGTCAAATATTACTGCAGGACGGCTCTAACCATGCAGTTACACTACTGAGCGCCACTCAATCTAACGCCCTAACAGTTATAATCCCGTCTGATACTAACTCATCAGATCAAGTTTGTCTTAAAACCTTGGCAAACTGTGGTTCCGGAAGTGGAGGAGTTACAACAATCGGCAGTTTAGATGGCGGGACAGCAAATGTTAACGGTGCAACTATTTCTGGTTCTAACTTGTATCTTCAGTCCGCTTCCGGTAGCTACCCCGGACTTGTCAACACCACGACACAGACATTTGCCGGATCAAAGACGGTACAGGCAAGCGCTAGCTCTACGGCGTTCGTCGTCCAAGGATCATCAACAGATACTGTATTAACTGCAGACACTTCAGCCAACCAAGTGCTCCTCGGTCAAGCAACTTATGTTAATGGTCAATTGGCCTTCGCAAACGCCACTAACTCTTACATCATTACATTAGTCAGCGGGGCAACCACGGCGAGCTACAGTCTGACATTACCGACAGCTGCTCCGGCCGCAACCGGACAGTGTCTCGGCGATCCTTCCTCTACTACTCAGCTTGGGTATATCAGCTGCGGGACCGGAACCATTACTGGCGGCCATGCCTCAAATATTGTAATTAACGCTGAATATATTGGTGCGGCCTTAGATTCGGCGAGCGATGGTAGTTGTAGCAGTAGCAATATCGGCACAATGACGAGTGGCTTTTACGCCGGTACAAGTTCAGTTCCACCCCAGAACTACTTTGAGTGGACTACTGCTCAAACTACGAGCCAGTGTTACGATGTAGTAGTCCAGGTTCCGTTGCCTTCTGACTTCGGATCATTCGTAACTAGCGGCAATAGCTTCCAGATATATGGCACAAACTCTAGCAGTACCAACAGTACTGACGTAGCAGTTGAAGCAATACAATGCAATGCCGCGGCGGACACCGGTTTCGGAGGGGGCTATGTAGGCATAAGTACCGGTACAAGTTGGGCTCAAACTAGTATTAGTGCCTCAAGCGATTCATTTACGACCGCTAATTACACCTCGTGTGGTTATTTAACACTAAAGATCAGACTGACGGCTTCCAGCAACAGTACCGTGCAAATCGGCACAATAGATATACCCTATATTACGAGTACAACTAACAATTAGGGCGTAACATACGTCACGACAAGCTTTAATGTGTAGGTTTTTGGATAACAAACTGTAGTGCGTAATACAGCGCCATTGGCTTGACCACCTCTGTTAATAATGCTATGATTATCATGCTTTGAGTTTAGGCAGAAGCTAGTTGGCGATGGCTTCAATCGTAAACTCAAGGAAGGTAGGATGACAAGCTTTTTGGGCGCCATAGGGTGTTTTAAGGAAGCGACAAACTATCATGGGGTTTATGCAGCTTAACAATTTGGCAAGTTAAAGAGATAAGCAATAAGACAAACGGCTATTGGTAAATACCAATAACTAGTCAATTGCATTAACGTAAAAAGTTACGATAAGCGCATATAACGGATGCCTAGACGTAAGATACCGATGAAGGACGCATGGAGCTGCGATAAGCTCCGGGGAGCAGCTAACTATGCTTTGATCCGGAGATGTCCGAATGGGGAAACCCCGTGGGAGTAATGTCTCACGACTGTTGCCTGAATCTATAGGGCAAAGAGAGGTAAGTGGGGGAACTGAAACATCTTAGTACCCCGAGGAAGAGAAAGTAAACAACGATTCCGCTAGTAGTGGCGAGCGAACGCGGATCAGCCCAAACCTTATCCATTTCCATCTGTAAACTTACAGGTGGATAAGTTGGTAGACGAAAATGAATAAGGGGTTGTGACATGCAAACAACTGGAAAGTAGACCTTGGTTTTTCTAAGATCTGCTTTCTGGGGCAGACGCTACCATCAGTCTGCATAGGGTAAAAAATTTCCGGAGCGAGTAGAACCGTTTGGAAAGACGGGCCATAGACAGTGATAGCCTGGTATACAAAGTGACGGAAACCTTATATTTGCAAGCGAGCGAAACAGTGCAGATAACCTAGTTATCGGCGTTGTTTTGTGAGCGTTTGTCGAGTAGGTCGGGACACGTGAAACCCTGACTGAAGCTGGGGGGACCACCCTCCAAGGCTAAATATATCTTACGATCGATAGTGAACAAGTACCGTGAGGGAAAGGTTAAAAGAACCCCGGAAGGGGAGTGAAATAGATCCTGAAATTATATGCGTACAAGGAGTCGGAGCCGGGTTAAACCGGTGACGGCGTGCTTTTTGTAGAACGATCCAGTGAGTTACTGGTATATAGGCAAGCCTAAGGCATCTGCCGGAGGCATAGTGAAAGCGAGGCTTAAAAGGCCGCAACAGTCAATACCAGTAGACCCGAAACCGAGTGACCTAACCATGGGCAGGCTGAAGCGCGGGTAAAACCGCGTGGAGGGCCGAACCGTAGCGAATTGCAATACGCCCGGATGACCTGTGGTTAGCGGTGAAATGCCAATCGAACTCGGAGATAGCTGGTTCTCCTCGAAATAGCTTTAGGGCTAGCGTCGTACGGTAGTCGTCAGGGGTAGAGCACTGATTCGGAATAGGGCTCGCAAGAGTACCTATCCTTGTCAAACTACGAATACTGGCGGTGGAACTACGGCAGTTAGAACGGCGGGGCTAAGCTCGTCGCTCAAAAGGGAAACAGCCCAGACCTCCAGCTAAGGTCCCTAAATATATGCTAAGTGGGAAACGAGGTGAGATTTCTTAAACAACTAGGATGTTGGCTTAGAAGCAGCCATTCATTTAAAGAGTGCGTAACAGCTCACTAGTCAAGAGATCTTGCGCGGAAAATGTAACGGGGCTTAAGCATATTACCGAAGCTGAGGATGTGTTAGCGAGTGATCGCTAATGTGTGGTAGAGGAGCGTTGATAGGGCAGAGAAGTCCGGTTGTGAGACCGGGTGGAGCGCTATCAAGTGAGAATGCTGGAATGAGTAACTTCAAGGCAGGTGAGAATCCTGCCCACCGAAAGAGCAAGGTTTCCTGGGCCACGATAATCGTCCCAGGGTTAGTCGGTCCTAAGCCGAGGCGGATAGCGTAGGCGATGGACAACGGGTTAATATTCCCGTACTAGGTTTGACTTCAGTCAAGATGACGCGGTATTTTAGCGGTAGCGGGCTCATGGTTATGCCCGTCTAAGCAGGAGAAACACCTGTGAATGAAAGAGCCCTTTTAGGGCTTAATTATCGTGACAGTGCCGACAGGAAAAGTCTTGGCGCTATGGTCAAATTTATCCGTACCGCAAACCGACACAGGTGCTCAGGTCGAGTAGACCAAGGTGTACGAGTGAGTCTTCGTCAAGGAACTCGGCAAACAAGCGGCCGTAACTTCGGGATAAGGCCTGCCCCGCCACTCTGT
>JAJYZG010000003.1 GCA_021800155.1 bacterium | reverse complement strand
TGTGTCGTGATTAAGATTAATCCCGTAGCCGCAATTAAAGCCACGGCAATCGTATAATAGTGCAACCATTTAGTTACTTTTAAGCCGATACCAATTATTACAAGAGATATTAAACCGGCCAAAAAACTAAGCTCTGCACCGGCATTATGGACCGTCGGCGCCAGGTTTTCCGGAAATAGTCCAACCATAATGATACCAATTGATGCTACCCCCATTAATACAAAACCTAGCCGGGTACGCAGCCGATATGGCCGATAAAAGATCAAGAACAGCAGGGCTCCAGCTAATATGCTAGCGCCCAGGGCGATCAATGAATCGTTCATTAGCCAGGGGTAAGCCGAACAAACGTAGTGGCCGTCGAACCGTCCGCAGCCAGTGTTGCCAAGGTCACTTATGGCGTCAGATATAAAGTTATAGTGTCGGGATACTACAGCGATGCTTATCTGAACAACAAAGTACTGCACTGACGCCACCCATAACAGTGCCGCAGCTAGTATATATCGCTTGTGCATGCTGCTATATTATTCCAGGAAGCTCAAAGCCGTAAATTAATAAGTTTACTGAATAATCTCAGACTCCACCGGTTCTACCACAAATTGTTTGAGGTTGTGATTGTCTCCGAGCAGTAGGGCACTAACTCGCTTGCCGAACTGAGATAGCTGGGCATCCAGACCGGAAATGCCAAGCAAAGTTAAGCCGAGCAGTACAAACAGCGGTCCGCTGTTTGGATCGGTCATCGTACCGGAATAAAAACCGCCCATATTTTGTCCCAATACCCAAAATGCCAGCGCGAGGATCGATCCCGCTATGATCATTATCCTACGCCAGATACCGGGAAATAGCACGCCAAGACCGATTAGCAGTTGCACTAAAGCCAGCCCCAGGATTAATAAGTAGCCGGGGTGTGATGATCCGGACGAAACCGGTGCGCTCATGCTCATGCCGGCCATTTGCACCATCACCGGATGACTATCAAATGAGTAGTGACCCAGACCAATAATCCACTTGCCGACATGCGAATCTAACGATGCCAGCCAACCGGGCGCTCCAGCTGCATTGCTACTGATGATTGAACCAATATTTCTAGCGTTATCTTGTCCGGGCAGCAACTGGTAAATACCACCTCCAAGCCAAATGCACAACCATACAAAGACCAACCAGTACCTAGGCGAAGCATTGAGGCGGTCTTTTTTGGGCAATAGGGAAAGTGCCAGCAACAAGTAGAGCACGGCAGCTCCGGGAGCACCAATCAATAGTAACGTATGGCCACTAAAAATGCCCCCAAAGCCTTCACCAAAGCTCCAAACTATGAATGCCCAAACCGCAGATGCAATTAACCCAAATTTAGTAGTCTTTTTATATATAATCAGGGTACCGAGACTCAGTTGAATTAAGGCGAACAAAGCATTAAACCAGGCCGGTTGGAGTAATACAAGATGCAGCGCAAAATGCATCAGGGCATAGACAAAACCCGGCTCTCCTTGAGCGGCCGGCGCAATGACATTATTCGCAAATGCGCTCGTGAACATCCGAGGCTGCAGCTGCAATATTCCATCAAGCAACCACAGCAATCCTAAAGCAATTTGCATATTCCGAATGTTTATTTTCAGCTTCGCCATAACACTATTAACGCTACTGCTTAATTATATCTCATATAGGCAGACTCAAGCTCAAACGCTATAATGGCGTGTGTGAAGCTTAAACTAACATTAGCCAGTGTTTACCCCTGGCTACTTATTATTGGAGGAGCTGTCGGGCTAACAGCATCCTTAATTTTGAGTCACGACACACTAGCTATAGCTCAAAACCCTCACTACATACCCTCGTGTAACTTAAACCCAGTTATAAGCTGCGGAGATGTCATCACATTTAAAGGTGACTCGATTTTCGGATTGCCGTATCCATTTTACGGCATCGCGGCATTTGGAGCAGTTTTGGCAGCCGGGGTAGGGATGATTGCCGGTGCCAAATATAAGCGGTGGTTTTTTGCCACCCTGCAAAGTTTTGTGAGCGTAGGAATTATTGGCGCCTATTATTTGCTATTAAAAAGCATGTTCGAAATTCACGCACTCTGTCCATTCTGTTTGTCGGTAGACGTCGTTACCACTACACTGTTTTGGTATACCACCTTATATAACATAGACAACGGAATAATTTTAACTAGGTTTAGACCCACTCGAACCTACCGCTGGATCAGAAAGCATCATCTGGACATTCTGCTGCTTTGGTTTGTCTTAATGATCGCCTTTATTCTGCATCACTTCTGGTATTACTACGGTAAGCATCTTTAACTCCAGGTCTGCATTAAACTCTATCCCGCAAATGTTAATCAAAATAAGCTTGTAATAATTGCTCATGCCTAGCTTCGGACGACACATAAATGCCAATACGCAAGAATAACCTCATATACAACTTACTGTTAGCTAACAAATCAGATAGATCGTCGTGCTTTGAAATAAATTAAATCTTGCACTTTCTGTCCTAAATTATATACTATTGTGCTGTGTACGAGAAAGGCAAACGACCGCAATGGTTAGCTGGAGCAGATCTTGGGATAGTTACCGACAACAAGCGAGAACTCGACCGGGTTATGCTAGGTATATACAAGGGGTTGTGTCGCGATGATTATCCTAACGGCTGGGTGCAAATTCATCAACGGGACAACGATTTATTGACGCTTTTTGGATTAGAGGCTTTTAACTATAAAGAAGCTGCACTCATAGCCCTAGGTCAGATACAAAGGGTCAAACACCACTACAATCAGATAGCAATGGTTGGCGCATTAATCCTAGCGCCTATTAAGCCTCCAATGGGTGAAGTTTTAACGGATTTGGCTAAACTAGGCTATCCGCACAGTATTCCAGATCGTTTCCCGGAAACAGGGGGCTTAGACAACGTGGTATCTATTGAATATGCATTTGCTGTCCGAGCTCAGAAATAATCTCTGCGGCATGATCGTTAGGATCCACTCCCCGATACTCTTTTAAAATTTTACCTTCCGGAGAAATAATGAAAGTATCCCGATGGGTGCCTATAAATGACCTGCCCATAAATTTATTCGGTTGCCACGAACCGTAGGCTTCGATAACTTTATGATCCGGATCAGACAATAGTGTGAAATTAAGGTGGTGCTTGTCTACAAATTTTTTGTGGGAAGCTACTGAATCCTTGCTGACCCCAACCACCTCAACATTACCTAGAGCCCTAATGTCATCACGTCCATCACGAAATGCACAAGCTTCTTTCGTGCAACCTGGGGTATTATCTTTGGGGTAAAAATAAAGCACTAAATATTTTCCGCGGTAATCTTCCAGGCTGTGCCAATTGCCGTCTTGATCTTGAAGTTTAAAGTCAAAGGCTGGTTTCATAAACTACATTATAGACGCTTTTTACATCCTTGATATAATAAAAGCAAAGCTAAAAAACAAATGAAAAGCGTCATTCACAATTTCTCGCAATGGTTATCACGTTCAACTGGTTCACCCATGGCGTTCTTGTTAGCTGCACTAGGGGTTATAGTGTGGTTAATTACTGGACCATACTTTCATTTCTCTAATACTTGGATGATAGCAATTTCGACAATCACAGATGTCATTATTTTTCTAATGATATTCACGCTGCAAAGCAGCCAATACCGTGATAGCAAGGCCATTCAGCTAAAACTGAACGAGCTGATCGCCGCTGATCGGCGCGCTCGTGATTCGTTTATCGGCTTGGAAGAGATGACTGATGAGGAATTGGAAGAACTAGATAAAGAATTTCAGAAGTTACTAGTCGATCTGGAAAGACCGGAAATCCTGCATAAATTGCATCACACCATCAAAGAAGCGAAAGCCAAACGACCAAGCTTCTACAAGCAAGCCGAAAATATACTCGACCATATCATTAAAGGATCGTCTTGACGGGTTAGTTAGTTTATTGTATTTTGTAATAAATGAACCCTGAAGTCTATCACATGGATCAGGCGCCAGTCACTATTCCTAGAGATGACTATTGCGAATTATTTGACTTGATGCAGAAAATAGAAGAATATAACAGGCGCTATGGATGTCTCGATCCAGTTTTACGCGCTCAAGGAGAGTCAGACCCCTACGGGCCGCAACCCGAACGGGTTGACCTTAATAACATTGATGCTGTCAGAGCAAGAAAACAAGCTTTTGCTGAATCAGATATTCTTAGACGAACAGGTTTAGAGATCGCACCAGAGGTGTCTAGAATGACAATTAATAGTGGCGACGGAACTGAAATTTATGAAACTTTAAGCTTGCGAATACTTCATGGGAACAATTTCGCAGACTTTTTAAAAACTCTCGACAAAAACGATGTCGACGATCGGTTCGGTGACTATGCCAGCAGTATTGTCTATTCATTCCTGATAAGCTACCTTGGCCACCGAGATTCTGACCCTAATATTGCCAATAATTTATTGCATGCTAAAGCCATATCTGACGAACTTATACGTCTGGGCATAGATAATAATGCTATTAGAAAACTTGGCTCATTAGAGCTAGCGGTGGTCTCTAGATAATTATTTAGCTTGTCTAGGGGAGCCGACTAAACCATAATGGTTATTTAATATGGACAAAAAAAGCGATAAAGGCTTTCGGATATATATAGCAATCTGCGTCGGGTTAATCACCATTTTACTGGCAGGGATGCTAGCGCTGTTTATTTATGGCGGCATAAAACTCTCTAGCGCTAGCCAAACGGTAAATAATAAAGTTAACCAATTTAACTCACAAGTGAATAAAATCAACGTCAATCTAAATAAAGTTAACAGCAGCCTGCAAAACCTGGATAAACAGCTAACCTCGAGCAGCGGCACGATCCCATCAAACTTGGTGCTAAAATAGAACCAGCCAGATGAAACCAAGCTCAATTAAGTTAAACTTCTAGCAAAGCTTGGAGCGAGACACTAACAATGTTTAACAAAATCCTTGCTCACAGTGATCGAACCAGTCCGCGCTATAAGTGGATTGCATTATCCAATACTACACTTGGCATCTTAATGGCGTCTTTGAATGCCACTAGCTTAATTATTGCGCTGCCGGTCATCTTTCGCGGCATCAAGATCAACCCTCTCAGCGCCTCGAGTTTTAGTTACTTGCTATGGATACTGCTAGGCTATATGTTGGTCACTGCGGTACTAGTTGTGTCGCTCGGTCGTCTAGGCGATATGTACGGCCGGGTCAAAATGTATAACCTAGGGTTCGTCATATTTAGTATTGGAGCGCTGCTAGCTGGATTGACGTGGAGCCAAGGCAGTAGTGGGGCCATCGAGCTAATCATTTTTCGTATGGTACAAGCAGTAGGCGGAGCATTATTAATGGCCAACTCAGCCGCCATTTTAACCGATGCATTTCCGGAGAATCAACGGGGAATGGCACTGGGCATCAATCAAATTGCCGCACTTGCCGGCTCATTTATTGGAATATTGATAGGGGGGTTTCTGGCTCAATTCTCTTGGCGCTATGTCTTTTGGTTCAATGTACCGATCGGAATTTTGGGGATCATCTGGTCTTATGTAGCACTCAAAGAAATCGATATATTTCACCCGGCAAAGATTGACTGGATAGGCAATTTATCATTTGCCGCCGGTTTATCAATGTTGCTGGTTGGGATTACATACGCCATTAAACCTTATGGCAACTCAGCCATGGGCTGGGGTAACCCTTTGGTTGTCTGGCTGATGATAGCTGGAGTAGCACTACTAATTGGTTTCGCCTTAATTGAACGTAAGGTCGCCCAACCAATGTTTAATTTAGGCCTGTTTAAAATCCGGGCCTTTACGGCAGGAAATATGGCCGGACTGCTCGCGGCTATGGGTCGGGGCGGGTTGCAGTTTATGTTAATCATGTGGCTGCAGGGCATCTGGTTGCCACTACACGGTTACGCTTTTACGCAAACTCCGCTCTGGGCTGGGATTTATATGCTACCGATAACCGCCGGTTTCCTGATGGCTGGTCCATTATCTGGATACTTGTCTGATAAATTCGGTGCCCGCCCATTTGCGACAGGTGGAATGATCATAGCAGCTGGCAGCTTTGCGCTAATGATGATGCTGCCAGTCGACTTTCCATACTATCTTTTTGCTTTAATTTTACTGCTTAACGGCTTAGCTTTTGGCATGTTTTCATCGCCCAATACCGCAGGGATCATGAATTCAGTACCGGCATCATTTCGAGGAGTAGCTTCAGGTATGCGAGCGACATTCATGAATGTCGGAATGCCGCTTTCAATCGGTATCTTTTTTACGCTCATGATCGTCGGATTGACCGCAACTGTACCGGGCAGCATTTACCATGGCCTGACGGCCAATGGAGTCCCCGGTACCTTAGCAACACATTTATCACATTTGCCGGCAATCAGCTATCTGTTTGCTGCCTTCTTAGGCTACAACCCGCTTAAAACTCTGCTGGGTAAAAATGTTTTAAGCAAACTAAAGCCGTCTGCGGCCGCCAGGTTAACTTCCAAGGAATATTTTCCGCACCTCATTGCGGCTCCTTTCAAGCACGGCTTGGTAGTTGTTTTGCTGTTCGCTATAGGCGCCTGTTTAGTGGCGGCTTATGCTTCATGGTTGAGAGGCGCTAAATATATTAACCAGGAGATTTCAGCGTAGCAATTGGTTAAGTCGCGGCAACTGTTGTCTTAGGCGTTTTATCTCATTGCCGTTCACACTATCCTTCAGGGCTTGCCAGGCGGATAAAAAGTCCCTCCGCGCCCGGGTCGGACTAACTTGCTGCAGCTGCATGAACTGAACTAAAATGTCAGGCTTGCTATTCTCCTCACTAGGATAGACTGCAAGCGCCATGTCTCCCAGCTCCTCCGGCAAATTAGTGGCAAATTGTTTTCTCCCGGCTTCGTCCAGGCGAACGGCAAGTGTCTCAACTAAGCAATCGAGCGCATCCTTACTCTCTCCGTCGCTTAAGCCGGAGTATATTTGTACTTTTTTAATTATTTCTTGATATCCCATACCTAACCCCCCGTGTACAAATTAAAATAGGAAGAACCTTATGTTATGGCGGAAACATAGACAATGACAATAAAAAAAATTACTACCTCAAAGCTGTGCGAGAAAGTCGATCGGCCCTATTAGGGGTGGAATTTTCTAATGTTTAACCAGCGATAGACGTATAGTTTAGAGCCTCTAAAGTAGTCTTGAACCAAGTAATAATACTAACAGAGCCGTGTTGTAACTTATCTTAGCATATGCTACATATATGAGAATATTTGATGAATGCTAGTCGCCGGCTGTGTATCGATAAAAATGCGGATGTGTCATGACATTACTGGCTTGTCTGATGTTGGAGAGAGTTAGCCCTCAGCAACGTTTTAGTATATGGCCACTGCATCTGACAATCGTGCCCTGGTTTGAGATAGGAGGTAATAGCTTATCCGAATTCATTACCCAGCTTGAGGCATTAGTCGCTAGTTTCTCACCTATCAGGCTTGCTACGGGGGATACAGCGTACTTTGGACCGAACCGCGTTAAAGTAACCTTAATTGTGCCATCCCAAGAACTATCTATCCTTCACAAAAAACTTTTCAGCATAATTTGCGAAAACGGCGGCCGATTATTGAAAGATAACCACATACCTAATGATTTTCAGCCGCACGTTACAAATCGTGGCGCCCGAGGTCCATCACGTAAAGAGATTACCTGCCGCCAGATGCAAATCGTAGCTAAAATAGCGGACAGCAATGAACGCCAAATTGTCCAAAAGCTAAACTTTGCCAAAGCCTAGGATTGATTACGCCTAAACCGTCGCCAACCATAATGACTTAGGGTGCCGATAATTGTTGCCGAGATAAAACCATATAAAGCAGTGTCTCCCGGGCCGGTGTTAGACAAGCTATTACTGGGGGGTACTTTAGCACTGCTAAATGGAGCAGGTGAGGTTGTTGTCGCGCCAGGTGTGGTTGTTGGCTTGGCAGGAGAAGAATTCTGTTTCGGTTTTAAAGCCGGCGCAACCGTATGCGGATGGGTGGTGGTAGTACTCGATGTATTGACGAGACTGTATATGCCATAAGCCAGGCCTCCTAGTATTAGAACAACTAAGATGCCAGCAGAAGCAACGCGGCTAGGAGCCCAGCGCCTTGGTTCATTCCCATCGTCGTCGACCATCACATCGCTCATATAAGCAGATCTGCCTATTAATCTTACTAAATTACAATACTATCTTTTTAGTAGACTGTCCAGTTTCTTGCAGGGCGACTATATCCTCATAGCAAGTAACGAGCTATTAGGGTATAGCCACCTCTTACAGAGATAGTCCAGCGATTAAAAATACAACAACACGTAATGCAGATAATCCAAGCCTGACTAAACCAGCCAGCCAACAACGGCCGAGTAAATGCTATCGCCGCAACCGGCAAGCATGCATTTACAACTATAAATATAAGTACTTGGCCTTTAAGTGCTACAATTTAATCGCACCTAACTTAAGAGGAGAACAATGTGGCCAAACATAAATTAACAAAAGCCGAAAAATTCTGGTATTACATGATGTGCTTTCCTCTTGGACAGGCATATTTCACTAAAGTTATAGTTAAGAAGGCGCTGATCGAATTTCTAGATCAGTAATTTAAATCAACTCGTCACATCTATCGAGCGCTGCGGTTTAAGATACGGCTTTTTAAACTAAAATACTACCGGTTATCGGGACCGATATATCTAAGCAGCGATTGAGTTGTAAGCTCGAATTTTATTAATAACTCGACCAACAATCAGCGAGATATTGCAAGATCTAACGCCGGTCAACTGCGCGCATTTAACAATTGGAACGGTTCCACCCTGAGAATCGGAGATTGCAGCCATCACTTCTTGGTATTCAGGCCACTTAAAATGGCGACCTGACAAATCTAAGTATTCGTCAGGCACTACGTCAAAAGAGTCGTCCGGTTTTATCAAAGGTAAGCCAAAGCGCAATGAAATTACAAGCCGCTCAAACGAACTTAAGTCTGCCCGGGTCAGCAAACTGCTTAACTCATCTTCCTGCTCAAGCTTTTCGATTTGGTCTGCAAATAACGGCACTTTAGTTTTGTCAATGATAGTATCCCCAAGCTCTTCGCCATCACCGTCTCTGAAGTCAACTCGGACATTGAGTGACACCGCACGCTTAGCTAAATTATTCAATAGTGCGAGCTCGGACTCTTCTATGCCTTTTGATTGTTGGCCGCCTGCATACAGCGAGTTAAACTCAGCTAAAAGTTCCTCATTGGTCGGCGTCCGCCTTAGGGTTCGCTCAAGCCCGTCTTTGATTCCCGCTAAACCCACAAGCCTATCCATTTCACGCACCGGTAAGCTAACGAGCTCATGATTAGGCCGGCCTCTTTGGATAGCTTGACGAATCCACCACGAAGCATACGTACTAAACTTATAGCCCCGGGCCGGATCAAACATCGCTACGGCACGAGCCAAACCAATCATACCCTCTTCGATTCGATCCAGCTTTGAGTAATTGTCATTGTTATTGTTGATGCCAATTTTGTTTGCCCAGGAAACAACCAATTTGGCATTGCGTAAGATCATCTCTTGCCTGGCACTGACTGCGGCTTTAATATCTGGTATTAATTCCACACGAGAAGCATCCTGTTCTAACTGCTGTTGAGCTTCAACACCTTTACGTATGGTATAGGCTAAAGCCTGCTGTTCTTGTTCGCTAGGAACACTGTACTGTCCGATGTCTTTTGCGAACTGCTGCAGCATATCCTCAATGTTCCCCGGGTCACGCGGTTTAACCTTGACTAGTTCTAAATGGTTAAGTACCTCGGGGTCCTTAGAATAGCATTCGACCATCCGATCTAAAGTAGCCGTATACTGCTCATGAGTATCAGCGCCCACTAGTCCATTCGTAACTTCAGCCGGCGGCAGCTCCATGTTTGGCATACTTAGCTAATTGAAATGTATTTCTTCAAATAACTCAAGTAAAAAATCCTTTAGAGATATGTAACTCTATTAAGTTCATCGATCAATTTAGTGCAATGCTCCTCACTAATCACGCCTAATGTTTGCAGCAACAACAATCTACCCTCGATACTTTTTGAGCAGGCAATTATTTTTCGGGAGTCTGCGGATGCTCTAAGCTTTACTAAAGAGGAAACATCATAACGCAACGCACGGATTACATCAGTTTGCGAAGTTATGGCGCCCTGAGTAGCAATCGATGTCCCGGCCATACCAGGCAAATAATTACCAAATATATCAATATAATGCGGACTGATACTAAAAATATCTCTGATGAAACTATCCGACAATTTACCCGATTCCATTAGAGTCATTATATCAATGCGACAAGCATCGACGGGTTTGTATGACTAAGATATATAATTTGATAGACGTGTCAGAATCCTAGCTATTAAGAGTAAGAAAGGAATCCCATGCAAGTTGTCGGACATCGAGGAGCCAAAGGCCTGGCACCAGAAAATACTATGTTAGCGATTGAGAAGGCCATAGAATATAAAGTTTCAATTGTTGAAGTTGATGTGCGCGTCACTAAAGACGGCGTACCGATACTCTTCCATAACCGGAAATTAAAAATTAACCACGAGCCGCCACTAGTCATAGCCAAAACAGACTACGCTCACCTGAAACATTATAAGGACGATCTGACGACACTCGAACAAGCTATTGCGGTAACTGCGCACAAAACCAGACTATGTATGGAAATTAAACGCGGCGTCGAACTTGCCCATATTATAAAGTTAGTGTCAGCGCAACTGGATAGAGGCGAATCGCCTGTGGATTTTATGTTTTCCTCTTTTTCATATGCCAGCTTAAAACAATTAAAAGCAATTCTGCCGCAAGTCGGTGTCGCCGTAAATGAGTCTTGGTCCGGAGTACGAGCCGGTTATCGCTGCCGGAAACTACAGGGCGAGTATATTTGCCTTAATTATCGTTTTTTGTGGAGAGGCTATCTTAAACTTGCGTCACGGGGCGGACAACACATTTATGGCTTTACTATCAACGAACCGAAGATTGCAAACCGACTGAGTAAACATGGCTTGGCAGGTGTAATCACCGATTATCCCGATCGTTTCTTGAATTAGGATGCGGCAGAAGAAAAGCAGCGGCCACTACACACAATTGTTTTATGCCCAATTTCAGCATAAACTTATTTATAAGTTAAAAGAGCATAATAATTTTTGTATGAACCCGCAAGATCTAGAATTGACCTATACCGTCCCAACGGTTACCCACGATGCTCAAATCACACTACTCAATGACGCAATTGATGGTATGGCGGTAATCAATTTCATTCAAATGCGTCCTCCAGTTGAGAGCCGGCCGCAAGCCGACGTTGTCGCTTCAGTCAGCTTTCCAAATCTTGTCGCCTATGAAAACTTTTTAAAAGAGATGCAATCCAACCTCGAACGACACAAGAAACGCCAAAAGCAAGATAAATGAGTCCTGCAGCCCCCCTACGTCAACACAAGGAGCTTGTACGTTTCATAAAGTACTGGCTCGGTGGTGGCTTATATCTTTTAATCGGCTACGGCACATTTGCGATTGGCTATAGCATTTTTCATTGGGGCTGGTTCCCGGCTAAAGTCTTAGCCGACGCCATCGGTTGGACTGCAAATTATTTAGCTCAGCGTTTCTGGGCCTTTTCAGATAGAAAACATTTATCCGAAATGGATCATGCCACCCGCTATATAGCAATAGAAAGCATTGGCTTTGTGCTTGATTACCTTATTATATGGGGCCTTAAAAGTGTCGGCATCACGCCATATATCGGTTTCATATTATCCGCAGGCTTCTTCACGATCTGGAGCTGGTTCTGGTACAAATACTGGGTATTTCCGGAAAAGAAGAAGCCGTTAGCGTAGGCTAAGCCCTGGCTTATTCGTCCGCAAAAAATAATTGGTCGACACAATTTCAATACTTGTAGTAGCATCTTGCGCTTTGAAAACAACAGCATACGCATTGCACCTAAAAAGACAAGACTGCCTAAAAACATATAGGTTATAGCGAGTTAGTAAAATATAGTAACCATAATTAAAGTGTTCTGTAGTTTTAACTACTACGTTTAACAGATGAGCTTCCCGATCGCAGGGCCATTGACACTTAGGACATTTCGAATTAATAATGGCAAATATATAAGTGGTGGGAGAAGAGGGTAATCATGGCTACACCAACAAATAACTCAAGATTTAATTGGGCGGTACTAATATGGCCGTTCGTGTATATCGTATTACTGATCGCGTTGCCGATTTTCAGGAGTGCATATGCGAGCAGCTTACCTCACTATATTTTGTATCCTTTCGGCAACATGCCGCTAGCGATACTGTGGTTTGGTATGCTTGGCGGTTTACTGGTAAGCCTTTACCACATAGTGTCGCACCAAGAATGGACAAGCGCATTAAATGTGTGGCACATATTCAGCGGAGCGCTAGGTGCGGTTTACGGATTGATCAGCTATCTGCTGGTAGTGCTAATCATCAATGCTGCAACGATCAACAATCACTTTGACCGCAATACGGTACTCTATGATGTCGTAGCTTTCCTGTTTGGCTTCGGCCAGAACGCTTTCGTTAATCTGGTCAAGGGACTGACCAAACTAGTGTTTGGCGGCAACAACGAAGAGGCCTAAATACTGCCGACATACGGCTGAATGAAACTCTTAGCGGTAGCAATTGGGATCGCGAACCCTAAATCCTGACCGCTGCTTGAGGTCGCGGTATTGATAGCGATCACTTCGCCATCTGAAGTTAAAATTAGCGGTCCACCAGAGTTGCCGGGATTAATCGCGGCATCGGTTTGAAGTAAGCCGCTTAAAGATTCACTATTGCCGTTTGGCTCACTGGCCGTAATTGAACGATTCTCGGCGCTAATGATCCCTTGAGTGACCGTATTTTGAAACTGACCCAGGGCATTACCTATAGCAACCACCCCATCACCGACTTGTACGTTATTCGAGTTACCCAACTTAACCGTATCTAGCCCGGTCGCATTGATCTTAATGAGAGCAAGATCCGTGGTCGGATCATTGGCTACAATCGATCCGGTATAGGTTTTTTGGTTAGTTAAAGTCACGGTGACATCTTGCGATCCTTGCGGCACTACGTGGTTATTGGTCAGGATATAGCCATTTGAAGTTAAGATCATGCCCGTGCCTTCACCCTGGGATGTTATGGGTCCGCCGAAGAAGCTGTAAGTAGTGCTGGTGGTCGTAATGGCCACCACGGCGTTAGCATAATCATTGGCAATTTCCGGAATAGTCAATCCGCTATTATTGGCAACTTCAACAATCTTTGGACTGGAGCCTAAGGATTCAATCGTAGTACCGCCGTAAGGATGCCTCGACTGATACCAAAGTGCGCCAAGAGCGCCGCCGCCGACCCCTATCGCCAGAACCAGGGCTACAACTATAAACTGTCTTAAGTACTTCTTTATTGACATAATTTAATTTTAAATACTATAGGTTAAAACAAGCTTAAGGATATCTTGGTACCAAAAACTAGGCAAATTTTAAGTACAATTAATCCACATCCCCCCTAAAGCTCATTCTCTAAGCCCAAAACTTCAAGCCCTACGTTCTTATACCTATTGTTGGGTATATAATAATGTATAGGCAAGCATACTTTTTAAAATAAATCGTCCCTGCTTGAACCTTTATTGGATTATATTAATTATGCTAAGTGATCACCGGCAAGTAGCCGGCTCACTCTCCTAGGCCCGAACCCGATTACAGACCCATATTTAAGGGCGGGCGAACCAACACTTTTTAAAGGGGTCTAAGTTATTGCTACTTTTATTAATTTTATTAGGAGAGGAGAACAAGCAATGCGTGAGCATATAGGGGAAGAGGTCAGTGTAGTTCTAATATTCAGCACCAAAAGTCGACAGGCGCTACCGCATATCATCAGATGGCGCAGCCGGGATTATCGGATCGGGGAAATCGGCTATCATCATCAAATCAAGCAAGGAGCCACCCTACATCATATCTTCGAACTAGTTGATGAAAACCGAGCACTGTGGTTTAGACTGGACCTTAATACCGCCAATCTTCACTGGAAACTAGACGCGGTAAGCGACGAACAGCCGGCCTAAAAAAGTAAGACTAAATGGATATCAGCCTTAACTACAACCGGCCGTTAATAATGCACGTGGACTTAAACTCCTGTTTTGCCACAATTGAACAACAGGCTAACCCGTTGCTGCGTAACCGTCCGGTAGGGGTAGCTGCCTACGACACCCCTAGAGGCATCATTTTAGCGGCCAGTTATGATGCCAAAGCTATGGGAGTCACTACCGGCACAAGCGTACGTGATGCCAAATTATTGTGCCCGGGCATCACCATACTGACTCCTGATCCAAGCAAGTACTTTGATGCTCATGACCGCTTCCGTAAAGTACTACTGAACTACACTAGCGACATTACGCCAAAGAGTGTGGACGAATTCGTGATTGACTTCAATGGCTCTCCGGCCGAACGCAAAAACATCGCCTTAGAAGACATCGGCTACCGCATCAAAGCCGAAGTAAAGCGTTCATTAGGCGCGTATGTCACAATTAATATCGGTATCGGTCCCAATCGCTTCTTAGCCAAGCTGGCCGCTGGTCTGCACAAACCAGATGGCCTCGATGTGATCAGTGCCGACAACCTCAGAGCTATTTATCAAAAGCTAAACCTGATTGACCTACCCGGGATCAACCGCCGTTACGCCGCCCGCTTAAATCTGGCTGGTATTTATACACCGATCGAGTTCCTTGACGCTCCGCTTACGACTCTCAAAAACCAAGCCTTTCACTCAATTAACGGGTTCTATTGGTACCTTCGCCTGAGAGGACATGAAATCGATGCCGTTATGTTCAACCGCAAAAGCTTCGGCCAACAATATGCTATCGGACAAAAAACTACAGATAAAAATGAACTAGCGAAACTGTTAATGAAACTGTGCGAAAAAGCCGGTCGCCGCTTGCGACGGGATGGTTTCCAGGCACGTGGCGTACACCTCTGGCTGGGCTTCGCCGACCGGACCTATTTCTCCCGACGCACACAAACTAAAGTACCACTCTACTCCACTCAAGATATCTTCCGGGCCGCTAACTACCAACTGCAGGCACTGGAGATTAATGCCCCGGCTACTAATATTGGCGTTACAGTCTATAACCTGGCGACAGTCAAAGTACACCAGCTCGGTCTATTCGATCAGTCAGGTAACAGCCGTGCGCTAGCCGCCGCAGCCGACAGTATTAATGACCGCTACGGCGAATTTACACTCGTACCGGCCTTGATGGCAAATATGAACAATATCATTATTGAACGTGTCGCGTTCGGACAACGCAGTCATTAAACCAAACTGCCGCAAGTCCGCTTAAAGTAGACCATTCTCATCAAGGCCTAGTCGCAAAGGCCGTAGTGACAGGTTTTGGCAGACATAATCATAGTCCAGGTTTGCAACAGTATACTGAGTCAATACAATCGGCCCGCCGGTTATGCTCGCCGTTACGCAAGCTGACTTTGCTGCTTCTAAGCTCAAATCACCGGTTCCGAGCCACAACGCAGTGCCCGGATACCAGTTGCCGACAATCGCCCGCCATTGGTTAATGGCGCTATAAATACCAATAGTTACAGTAAGCAGGTGGTGGCCAGATCCGATTATGCCAAGTGCCGTCCCCTCAATATCCGCCCGATTAGCGGCAATTGAATTGGTCCAACTATTAATTGCCTCAACATCAAGCCACCACATCGTAGCGTGTAGACCGGCATATTGCGCCTGAATTCTGGCGTAACGGCCGGCGGCATAGCCGTAGTTAAACGAATAACAAACCAGTTCCAATCCATGGCAGGCAAGCGGTTTTTTACCTAACTGCTTGATTCTCGGAAATCCCGGATTTCCGGTATTGCTATAGATATCATAAGTGCTCGCGACTGTCATTTCGTTACCGGCGCAAAGATTCGGATGAAAGTCTAGACCACCGGTTACGCCAATCACCGCGCTTCTAAAAAATTGATCGGGGATATCAGAGCAATTCGGCCATGACAGGTCGATAGTCGCATTAATAGGCTCTGTGTTAGAGTAAATACTGAAACTGAGTGCTGCCAAAACCGGTATAATTAGCAAGGAAAGAGACTGCGGCGTATTAAGACGAAGCCGTTTCAAGCTAAACCTCATAGCTAGCACTAGTATAATGGGTCAATCTTCAAAATCCCAAGCTTGTGAGATATTTAAAAGTACTTCTTGTAAAATTTAGGAATTAAGCCGACATGGACTTTCAAAGCAATTCACTCACACCAAAGGTAGTTCTAGGCGTCGCCGCTCATCCCGACGACTTAGACTTCGGTGCTTCTGCAACCCTAGCCAAATATGCACAAGCCGGCGCGGACATCTACTACCTCATTCTGACTGATGGCAGCAAAGGAAGCGATGACCACCAAATCACGCCAGAAGAGTTAATTAAACTCCGGCGCGAGGAACAGCGAGCCGCGTTGCTCGCCATAAGAGGAAAGGGTGTAACCTTCCTGAATTACCCGGATTCCGCCTTGGAAGTTTCAATCGAACTAAAAAGAGATATCGTCCGTGAAATCCGTTTACGCAAACCTGACATCGTAATTACTAATGACCCGACCTTGATCTATTCACGCAGCAGAGGATACATCAATCATCCCGACCACCGAGCCGCCGGCCTAGCTACACTTGATGCAATATTTCCGCTGGCTAGAGATCACTTAACATTCCCGGAACTCTTAAGCGAAGGTCTGATGCCCCATAAAACCAAAACTGTGCTGCTAAATAATTTTGACGATCAAAACTATTATGAAGATGTCAGCAATACACTGGAGCTCAAGTGGCAAGCACTACAATGCCATGCCAGTCAAATCAGAGATTTTGCAGCCGTAAGAGAACGCTTTACTCACTTTGCCGAGTTAAACGGTAAAAAAGCCGGGTGCAAATACGCCGAGGGGTTTATCCGGCTGGACGTCGGTTAACCCATGCTTCCAGCTGTTGCTTTTTGTATTCGACAAAAGCTCTTAAAAATTCGATGCGTTCGTTTGCAAAATCAAAACCTAAGATCGCATTTGGCGATAACCCGGGCTTCGCTTTACTGTCTTCATCATATACCGCGATAAACTCGGCAAGACTTTCAAAGTCCAGACCCCCAGCATCATCAGTCGCTTTCTTAGGTGGGTACAAGAAAGCCAAAGGCAGCCGCGACAGTTGTGGCGGCAGCTGATTACCTTTCATAGTATTAGGGTCCGCCAAGAAATAACCATAATAAACCCGCACCAAGCCTTCCCAAGCCCTTCCGGCTTTAATGTTTCGGACTTTTTCTGGTTTGTTGGGATATAATCTGGCTGCAAAGTCAATGAAATCTATTCTTTCTATCCTTACGAAATCAGGATGCTCATGGCCTTTATTCGGCTCATACTTTATCTTGTGCCCGGCTAAAATTTTACTATTTGTGTCTAGCCAATCCTGGCCAACTTCATGAGCTTCAGCCTCACCCACCTTTATCGCCAGTTCCGCAATATAGTGTCGCTCAGGCGGTTCGTTACCAAGTATCCACCGGGCCATGTGCCGATACGGATCTTCGGCTTGAGCCATGACCCAAGCCAACTCTATGCTTTCAATTTGTTGTGGTGCCATTGTGATTATGCTACAATCTTAATTAGTATATGTCAATAGTCTTAAGCAAAAGCGCTTGCTTTTAGATCCGCATTATGCAAAGATTATCCCACGCTAGATGAAGCTGCTAGTAAATCTTGTTTTATCTAAGAGACATTCTAGTAAAGTTAACATTAAAGATTCGGGTTACTTGAGGTGCAGCTAAGTATTATGACTTACCTCAGACGAAGAAAGAGGTAATAAGTTAAGTTATGGCAAATAAACTATTTGTCGGATCACTGGCATGGTCAGCAACTGATGACGACCTGGCGAATTTTTTCTCCGGTGTCGGTACAGTAGTATCAGCCAAGGTGATCGTCGACCGCGACACCAACCGCAGCAAAGGCTTCGGTTTTGTCGAAATGGGCAACGATGAAGAGGCTAAGGCCGCAATAGACAAGCTCAACGGCCAAGAGCTGAAAGGACGTCCGGTTTCAGTTAGCGAAGCCAGGCCGCAAGCACCTCGCGGTTAAAGCAACAATTGTCATTAGAAGGACTTTGTTGAAATATGACAAGGTCCTTTTAAATTGGACTTTTAGCTTAAACATTGCTAATTCACGTTATAGTATAGATAAGTATGCAACTATATAAAATCGGCGTGCCCGAGCTCGCCATCGGGCCACTGGTCAGTAAGCTTAAGAGTTCGTTATACATCGGACCGACACTATGGCTAGTTAGTGGAGGCAGCAATATTCCTATATCCGTCAGCGTCATGCAAGCCTTAGACAGCGATTTAAGCGCGAATCTAACCGTCGCTTTAACCGATGAACGCTATGGGCAGTATAATCATCCTGAATCCAACTGGACTAAACTAAAAAACTCAGGGTTTGACCCTAAACGCGCCCACATCATCGAACCCCTCAAAGAAGATACCTCAGCCGGTTTGGACTCAATAACAGCATACTACGCCGCAGAACTTGAAACGGCTTTAGATAATGTAAATACCGCTATCGGCCAATTCGGTATGGGTGAAGATGGGCACATTGCCGGGATTCTACCGCAAAGCCCAGCCGCTAGAGAGCTGCCGGGAATCATCACTAGTTATGCGAGCGAGCCATATACCAGGATTACAATCACCTTTAATGGCATAAGACGGCTGAACTGCAGTTTCTTAATTGCTATGGGTGCTAGTAAGCTGCCTCAGCTAGAGCGTCTGATTAGTCAAGATCTGCCCCTAAGCGACCAACCCGCCCAAATCATAAAACAAATCGAAGAATCATTTGTGTATAACGATCAAATAGGAGGAAGGAATTAATGAAAATCATAATTCACGGGTTAGGGCGCATGGGCATGCAAATTGCCCATAAACTAAACGATGATCATCATGAAGTCATCGTTCACAACAGATCGATCGATAAGATTGACAAAGCGGTAGCCTTCGGGGCTATCCGAGCCAATGCTAAGGCAGATGCAATCACGGCATTCGGTACTGATCCTGCTATCGTCTGGATCATGCTCCCGGCAACAGTCGTTGACGAACAAGTTGATGAATGGACCAATCTGTTACCAAAAACAAGCATCATCATTGACGGCGGCAACTCTGACTTCCGTCTAACCAAACAGCTCAATGAACGACTGAAAGAACAGGGCATCAGACTGGTTGATGTCGGCGTAAGCGGCGGTGTTTGGGGATACACCAATGGTTTCTCAATGATGGCCGGTGCTGATGAGCGCTCGGCGTTCGAACTCGTTGAACCCGCATTAGCCACACTCGCTAAACCCGATGGAGCCTATGCCTACTTCGGTGAAAGCGGCAGCGGACACTTCGTCAAAATGGTCCATAATGCCATCGAATATGGCATGATGGAAAGCCTGGCCGAAGGTTACCACATGCTGAAGGAAGGCCCGTATAAAGGATTAGATTTGGCAGCAGCGGGTGAAGTATGGCAACACCGCAGCGTAATAGCATCGTGGCTAAATGAGCTGTCCTGCGATGCACTGAAAGAGAACCCCGAATTAACTGGCGTTGACGGTTACGTAGCTGAGAATGGTGAGGCGCGCTGGACGCTTGATGTAGCTCAACAAATTGGACTGCCGATGCCGGCAATTTCAGCCGCTATGGATGTCCGTTTGGCTTCTCAAAAAGGTCAAGTCAGCTTTGCAACGAAACTATTAGCGGCTATGCGTAACCGTTTTGGCGGACACGCCTTAAACAAGGATGACTAGCTTTAATGGAAGATGTCCCACAGCTCGCACCGGTGATATTGGTAATATTCGGGATCACGGGAGACCTGGCCAAGCGTAAGGTATTGCCGGCGCTTTATCATCTGTGCCATGACAACCTACTTCCGGACGGAACTAAGATTGTCGGGATCAGCCGGCGTGATATAGCTAAAGAAGAGATCATTGACACCATTAGACTATGCGTAACTGAACAGGGTAGCATTTGCGATAAATCAGTGCTGAACAAACTCAGGTCGTGGCTGTCAATGTTTAAGCTTGATCCGCTTATTGACGATCGCTATGAAGCTCTCAAGGACTATCTACAGACAATTGAAGACACGGCGGGCGTATGCCTTGACCGGCTTTACTATTTATCCATACCGCCTCAAGTATATGACCAAATTGTTGACCGTTTAGGCAATCACGGGCTGAATCAAAGCTGCGCCCATGCTAAAGCCGGTGTTAGGCTACTAGTCGAAAAACCTTTCGGGTTTGATGTTAAAACCGCTGAGGAGCTAATAGCAAATACCGAACGGGTGTTTAGTGAGGAACAGATTTTCCGGATTGACCACTATCTTGCCAAAGAGACGGCACAAAACATTTTAAAATTCCGGCGGCATAACCCGGTCTTCTCGAGCCAGTGGAACGGCCAACACATACGCTTAATCCATGTCCTCGCCAAAGAGCAGCTCGGTATTGAAAAGCGAGTAGCTTTTTACGAGCAGGTCGGAGCGATGCGCGATCTCGTCCAAAGCCACTTGCTGCAATTACTTTCACTCACTGCAATGGAAATGCCAAAAGAACTTACCGGCACTGAAGTACATGCCGCCAAGCACGCCTTTATCTCTAACCTCATTCCGCCCAACCCACGCGACGGTATAGTCAGACAAGCAGTCCGCGGTCAATATGCCAGTTATAAAAGTGAAGTCAATAATCCGCATAGTCAACGAGAAACTTTTGTTTCGTTAGTTCTAGCTTCACGCGACCCTCGCTGGAAAGGGACTATTTTTCAGTTAACTACCGGCAAGGCGCTGGACGAAAAAGAAACAGTTATACGGGTCTATTTTGGAGATGACGATCCAAATATCTTAAGTTTTAGGATTCAGCCCAATGAAGGAATAGATATAGATCTGATAATTGAGCAACCGGGTTTTGCCCATAACTTACGTAAAGTTAAAATGAATTTTAGTTATAGTACGGACTTTGGCGAACACAGCCACGACGCTTACGAGCGTGTGCTAGTTGATGCCATCCGAGGAGATAAAATGCTATTTGCTACCAAAGATGAGGTCTTGTCATCCTGGCATTTACTGCAGCCGATTTTAGACGCCTGGCAGGCCGGCGCATCGGATATTAAGTTGTATGCGAACGGCAGCCAGGGTCCCGATATATCGCATCTGGCACATTTTCTATCTACTAAACTATCAAAGTAATGATTATAGACATTATCATTATTGTGCTCTTGATCAGCGCCGTGATTCGGGGACGGGAGATCGGTTTCGTTCAGCAAGCATTTTCGACCATCGGTTTTTTCGGCGGTTTGCTTATCGGAGCAGCAATCGAACCATACACAGTCAAATTGGTTCATACCCCAACCAGTCGTTTAATCGTAACTCTGCTGACTACCCTCGGTTTTGCATTTCTACTATTAGTTGTAGGTGAATATATCGGCATTTATCTTCGCGGTAAAGTGATTCTTGCCAAACTTAGCCGTTACGATAATCTGTTTGGTTCCTTAATTTCAGTGGTTTCAGTACTGGTAGGAGTTTGGTTGGGTGCTGCCCTCTTGCGCGGCCTGCCTTATTTATCGCTTCAGAATGAGCTGCGTTCAAGCCGGATTGTCACCGCATTAGACCGTCATTTACCAGCCGCCCCTAATGTCATTGCAGATCTTGGACGCTTAGTTGATCCTAACGGATTCCCCAGGGCATTCAACGGCCTAGAGCCGAGCCCGCCAGCCAAGATTAACTTACCACCGGCATCAGAGTTTGCAGCGGCGCTCAGAAAAGATCGTCCGTCCGTCGTTAAATTGGTCGGGTCCGGGTGCGGCGGTATTGTTGAAGGTTCAGGCTTTATTGTCGCTCCAGATATTGTGGCCACCAACGCTCATGTGGTAGCCGGGATTGCACAACCATATATTGAAAGCAGTAGCGGCAGCCACCCGGGTCAGGTCATTTATTTCAATCCTAATTTAGACTTTGCGCTAATCCGAACGCACGATCTAAGCGGGTCCCCGTTAAGCGTCACTTCAAGCACGGTCAACAACTCTACCCCGGCGGCAGTTCTTGGCTATCCCGGCGGCGGTAACTTTAAGGAAGAAATGGCTGAAGTGCTTGACGAATTTGAAGCGACCGGAAGCAACATTTATGATCAAGGCTCTACTATCCGCCAAATCTACGAGGTCGCAGCCAACATTATCCCCGGCAATTCAGGCGGACCCTTAATTACTAAGAATGGCACCGTAGTTGGCATAGTATTCGCTCAGTCAACTCAATATAACGGTGTAGGCTACGCTCTTGTCACCACTCCAATCGCCAGAATTATCCATGACACGCCGTCTAATTCGGCACCAGTCAGCAGCGGTACTTGCGCCGGCTAATTAAATTACTCATTGCGTAATGCTTCGATTGGCTCTTTCCCGGCAGCTCGTAACGCGGGAACCGATCCAAAAACGATACCAATTGCCATAGAGATAACAGCCCCAAGCGCAATAACTTTCCAGCTGATGCTCGGACTGAGACTAGTAGCAAGTTTCAAACCGAAATCAACTAGTAAAGCCAGGACAATTCCGATCAGACCTCCCGCCACGCTAACAGTTGCGGCCTCAATTAAAAACTGTGACATAATCTGCCGATTACTGGCGCCAATAGCTTTGCGAATACCTATTTCATGCATCCTCTCGGTAACTGAAACCAGCATAACGTTCATGATACCAACACCCCCGACAAATAGGGCAATGACCGCAATACCGATTGTTAAAGCCGCCAGTAGATTTAATACGCTAGTACTGCTCTTTGCCACTTGAGAAGGCAATAGAACGGAAAAATTCTTTTGGCCACCATGATTGGCCAGCAAAACCGTTTCAATTTTTTTAGCCACAACCGGCAGGTCCTTAGCATGTTTAACTCGGGCAAGTATCTGGTAAATGCCGCTGCTATTAATCGAAAGCTGCGTCATTGCCGCCGTCGGAATAAAAATGGCTTCGTTATACAGTGTATTATTGGAGAAGGGAGTCGCCTTAAAGCGATTTAAAACTCCGCTTACAATGAACTGCTGGTTATGCCAGGTAAAACCATACCCAAGGGGCGGTACATTTTGATTAAACAACCCGAGTGAAGCCTTATAGCCAAGTACAGCCGCAAATGGATTAGGATCATTGGGACTAAAGAAAGCCCCGAGCACCAATGGCTGATTGATCACTTCCGGCAGCTGGGGGGTGGTTGCAATCACTAAGCCGGAAGGATAGGACTTATCTCCTTTAGCAACGCCGGATAAAAATTCCAGTGGCACGCTGGCTATCACACCTTTGATCTTACTCACCGAACGCACATCCTGATTCGTGAGGACCGAAACGGCCGCCACCTGACTAACCCCAAAACTAGAGCTGTTGCCAGCAGTTGATGTTATGGTTATGACGTCTTTTGAATAAGCGTTAACCTGGTTAGTTATTTCGTTCTTTACACCTTGCGTGATACCAATAATTACTATCACACTGGCAACGCCGACAATGATCCCGAACATAGTCAGTAGACTGCGCCAGCGGTTAACCCGCATCGACACTATAGCCGTATGAATATGGCCACTACGCCAGCTCATGTGTCCAACCTCCCCTTAACTTTAGCCTTCGTGTTTGGTCGGCGCTTCGTTTGCGTCTTTTTTTTACGGTGTGGTAATGGTTCACTGCTTTCTTTGTCAGGCACCGTTTTCATGAGCAGCGAAACGCCAGCTAGATCATCTTCGACCGACTTTTTGGGTCGTGAATACAGACGGGCCTTTGCAGTTTTAGCTACCTGGCCGACACTCGTACTTTCATCTTGTATAATCATCCCGTCACGCATGTAGACAACTCTGGTCGCGTAACGGGTTAACTCCGGGTTATGCGTCACAAAGATCACCGTATTGCCCATTTTGTGAACCTCACTAAGCAGCTCCATAATCAAACGGCTACCGGCACTGTCTAGGTTACCGGTCGGTTCGTCGGCAATAATAATTGATGGCTCATTAACTAACGCACGTGCAATAGCCGCGCATTGTATCTGTCCGCCAGAAAGCTGGTATGGATAAAAATATTCACGATTCTGCATGCCAACACGCTCGAGTATCGCACTCGCGGCTTTTAATCGCCTCGTCACCCCCATGCCTTTATATGCTAGGGGCAAGGCTACATTTTCCAGCACTGTCAGACGGGGGAGTAGGTTATAGGACTGAAAAATAAAGCCGATGGTGTCACGGCGCAATCTGGCAGCTCGGTTTTGGCTTAGCCGGTCAACCAGCCGGTTCTGCAGCTTATAAGTGCCATGGGTCGGACGGTCAAGCAGACCCATTACGTTAAGCAGAGTGCTTTTACCGCAACCGCTAGGACCCATGATCGCCACGAACTCGCCCTTTTCAATAGAAAGGTTAGCCTCGTCTAGAGCTAAAGTTGTAGCATCGCCGAAGCCATACAATTTACTGACATCGTCTAGCTTAATTAATGACATCTTGATAAATAGTTTACGTCCGGTGTTTGCATTTAGGCAAACTTTATTGTAGTAATTTAGTCTAAACGGACTCTTGTATAATTAGCTTAAGAATTGGAGGGGTCGCCTAGTTGGCCTATGGCGCACGCTTGGAAAGCGTGTAGGGCAGTCGCTCTCGAGGGTTCGAATCCCTCTCCCTCCGCCAATACACTGCCTTTAACTTAAGCTTTTAGAATTAGTACTTTATGGCACTCCACTGATAGAGTTATCAGTAAAAAAAGGAGTGCTCCGACATGAAAAAACAGTTATTACTCAGCCGCAGCAAAAGTCTGCTTGGCGAAGCAGGGAAGCCTGGTTTAGGCATTTTAGGTGACTTGATGGTTTAATTGACAGTTATTAATAGTCGTTAACAGAGATACCGTAAACTCATCGTAGATCGCCTTACACAGGTTGTAGAAAAACCAGCGCGGGTAAGTTTGCCCGCAGTCAGGTGCTAGCCTTTCATTTTGCTAGAAATTACAGTGTACAATTATGGCTATGCTTATCAGCGAATTTTTTACGTGGTGGTATGGAGCCGGTTGGTCCCAAACCATTACCGATCTGAAAAGACGACTGGATAAAACGATTCAGATGTTTAGCATACCAGTCATCCTTAGGACCCTATTCGCACCATGGCGGAGAATAATAACCCCGCCGGGGAAAAGCCTCGACACCCGTTTTAGATCATTCATAGATAACATGATCAGTCGCTTAGTCGGTTTAGCGGTTCGCCTGATAACGCTTGCTGTTGCATTAATTGTTGTCACTGGAGTTATACTCGTTAGTTTGCTAGTGATAATAGTTTGGCCCCTATTGCCGGTTGTAGTTTTCGTAGCGTTAGTTAAAGGTTTCATCAGATGAACGAAATTTCTTTAAATTCGCTAAGAGCCCAAAAAGCACGGCTAGCCAAAGCAGTCGGCCCCACTGGCTATAAGTTGATAATCACGTTAGTGTTCTTACTGCTCATAGCGGTTGGCGTACTAGCTTACGCTAAACACTTGCGCCTCGCTTATTTTCTGGCGGCCGCCGCAGTAGCCTGTCTGGTGTTTGCGCTGTGGTATAAAAGAGACCTGGCGGTATTATCGCCTGAAGGACCAGGCCTAAACGACCGATTAGACGCCGCAGTTTTAACGAGCTTGGACGCTAAAACAAACATCACAGCCGAAGCTATATGGTCACAGCTCAAAACAAACTGGCAACTGCTTTTTATCACTAATCACCTATTTTTGCCACCTGAGAATATCGGCCGCGCGATTGCAGCCGACACCCTTAAGCCGAAACTAATCTGGCCGGAAGCCGAACGGCTGGCAGACAGTACCGGACGGGGGGCAATTGAAGTCATGCATGTTGGCGCTGCTTTAATGATGGCTTCGCCAACGCTTGAGCAGCAACTTCGCCGCAATAAGCTGCAAAAGTCGGATATCGCGGAGGTCTTATTCTGGCTAAGCCGCAACTTAAACTTGAGCCAGCAAAGGCAATCATTTAACAGTGGCATCGGCCGAGACTGGAGCTTTGGTTTTACCAACTTGCTCTACCGTTTTGGCTATAATATCAGTCAGGAAGTCGAAAAAGGCGGTTATTTTAGCTGGTTGACTAATTCGCCCGGGGTCAATTCAATGAAGCAAGCCTTTGCTAGCGGCTCTCTGGCCATTGCACTAATCGGCGAAGACGGTATCGGGAAAACCAGTCACGTCTATGCACTCGCTCAAAGTCTGCTAGCCAATAATGACCGCAACTACCATCAAATATTTGAGATTGACCCGTCCATCGTGGTAGCAAATGCTAATCGAGCAGGTTATATTGAGCAAATAGTTAACCAACTGCTACATGAAGCCGCTGCCGCGGGTCATATAATTTTATTTCTTGACGATGCCAAACGTTTCTTTAGTGAAGGCACCGGAACTTTTGATATCAGCGAGATTTTACTGCCGATCGTACAATCCCGCGCCTTACCAATTATTCTAGCCATGACACCGCATGATTACCAAATGCTCAAGGCTACCAAGCCCTCTTTATTTAACCTTCTGACCCCCGTTAACTTGAGTGAACCAAGCGAAACTGACATTATCCATATCCTGGAAGATACCGCCTTGGGTCTGGAACATGCTAATAAAGTGCTGATTACTCTTGCGGCATTAAAGGAAGCTTACCGTTTAAGCGGACGCTATGAACATGACCTAGCCTATCCAGGGAAGGCAATTAAGTTACTTACTCAAGCTTTAGCTCAAGCAAGGGACGGGGTAGTTGACATAACGTCCGTACAGGAGACTGTCGAGGTTGCCTACGGGGTAAAAGTTTCTTCGGCTGGAGCTGACGAAAGCGATATTCTTTTGAATCTTGAAGCACGTATCCATGAGCGCATGATCAATCAAAATCAGGCTGTGAGTGTCGTAGCTAATGCCATTAGACGGGCTCGGGCCGGAGTTGCGAGTCCTAAACGGCCGATTGGCAGTTTCCTGTTTCTCGGCCCGACCGGAGTAGGAAAAACCGAACTGGCTAAAGCCTTGGCGGCTACTTATTACGGCAGTGAAGAAAATATCATCAGGTTGGATATGAGTGAATACCAAAACCCCGATGACGTTAAGCGACTATTAAGCGAAGGGCGGAATGAAACCAAAAGCTTAATTTTGGCCATCCGCCAGAAACCAGCTTCAGTCGTTCTGCTGGATGAAATTGAAAAGTCCCATAGTAACATTTTAAATCTCTTGCTTCAGTTGCTAGATGAAGGCAATTTGACCGATACCGGCGGCCGAAAAGTATCATTCAAAGACTCTATTATTATTGCTACCTCTAACGCCGGCTCAACATTAATCAGAGAACGCATCGAAAGCGGTGACGCGGCCGAAAACTTGCAGCCACTTTTAATAGAAGATCTCATGAAAAACGGACCATTCAAGCCCGAACTGCTAAACCGTTTCGATGAGATTGTGGTTTTTAGGCCGTTAAATCAAAACGAATTGCATCAGATTGTCGAGTTGATGATCAACGAGGTAAACAATGTCTTAGCCGAACAGAAAGTCAGCGTCAGCTTGACTGATGCTGCGGTGGCTAAAATTGTTGAGAAGGGTTACGATAAGGCCCTAGGCGCCCGTCCAATGAGAAGAGCCATTCAAGATTCAGTAGAAAATGTCATAGCGACTAAGATATTGGATGGCCAGATAGTACCCGGCGACCATCTGACTTTAGATGCCAAAGACCTTGGATAACATAAAACTAAATTGATATTGGATTTGCGGCTTTAGCTTGAGTTATTCTTAGATTATCGGATCTGCTACCAACTTAAGTTATCCTTCAGCCGTTGGACTAAAGTATAATAAGCAGGCAGGGCGAACAGATTTTTTTGACTAGCGAAAGGAAAAACTTATGAAGATTATAGTCCTAGGCGGAGATGGATTCTGTGGCTGGCCGACTGCACTACACTTATCACGTTCAGGTCATGACATCACAATTGTCGATAATTTTAGCCATCGTCAAATAGATATACTGCTGGAATTAAGTTCGCTCACCCCGATTCAGCCACTATCGACAAGAATTAAAGTCTGGGAACAATTGACCGGTAATAAGATCGGTTTTTCGTTTCTAGATCTGGCAAACGACTACGATAAATTGGTGCAACTACTGGTTGAGCAAAAACCTGACGCAATCGTCCATTTTGCCGAACAGCGTTCGGCGCCTTATTCCATGAAAACCCCTTCTACCAAACGCTACACGGTTAATAACAACGTCAACGCCACCCATAATTTGTTATGCGCGTTAGTTGAGGCCGACATTGATGCACACGTCGTACACCTCGGCACAATGGGAGTATACGGCTATGGCTGGCTCGGCAACGCGCCAATTCCCGAAGGATACATAAAGGTCAAGGTTGAAACTCCTGAAGGTGAAATTGATCGTGAAATATTGCATCCCGCTAACCCCGGATCGATCTATCACATGAGTAAAACAATTGATCAACTCATATTCGCTTTCTATGCTAAAAATGATCAGATCCGGGTAACCGATTTGCACCAGGGAATAGTCTGGGGAACTCAAACCCCGGAAACTGAACTGGATGAACGGCTGATTAACCGTTTTGATTATGACGGAGATTACGGTACGGTACTCAATCGCTTTTTGATGCAGGCGGCGATGTCCCACCCGCTCACAGTCCACGGCAGCGGCGGGCAAACCCGGGCCTTCATCCATATTCGAGACACTGTACGCTGCATTGAGCTCGCACTACTAAATCCGCCGCAAAAGGGTGAAAAACCAACCATCTTTAATCAAGTAACCGAGGTGTACAAAGTTATCGACTTGGCTACGTTGATTGCCAAAAAAACTGGGGCAGAGATTATGCACTATCCGAACCCCAGACTTGAAGCCGATGCCAATGATCTCAAAGTGAAAAATGACCAGTTCAAAGCTCTTGGTCTGAAACCGACCACATTAAGCCAAGGCCTGTTAAGCGAAGTTGAAGAAATTGCCCGCAAATACGTCGATCGTGTAGACAAATCAAAGATTCCAGCCAGGTCACTGTGGCGGTCCTTAAGAACTAATCAGGGTTCCGGTATGCCGGCCGTTGGCCGCCGCAAGAATGCTGCCGGAGTTAAGCGCGTCAAACACAATAATCGGAAGATTATGCTCAAGGGCAAGCCCTAAAGCCGCCTTATCCATAACTCTGATTGACGGATTCCGTACCGCTTCGTCACCACTCACATGAGGCAATCTGATAGCCTTAGGGTTAGTTGCGGGGTCCTGATCGAAAACTCCGTCAAACTTTGTGGCTTTGAGCACTACGTCACAGGATAACTCGAGCGCTAAACTGACCGCCGCTGTGTCAGTCGTTAAATAAGGACGTCCAATTCCGCCAGCGACTATTACCACCCGCTGCTGCGCCAAATGTTTTTCTGCTAGACGGTGTACAAACGGTTCAGCCACCTGCTCGGCAAATATATTGCTCAAGCAGCGGGACTGCAAACCGCGATACTCAAATATATCGTTAAGCGCTAAGGCATTCATCATCGTTCCCAGCATACCGATCTGATCGGCTGTTACTCGCTTGATCCCGTGTCCGGCCAATTGCGCCCCACGGGCAAAGTTACCACCGCCAACCATAATGACCACTTCAATGCCCGAGTTCTGAACAGTTTTGATTTCATCTGCCAACCATGAACCCAACTCAGCATCAATGCCGCCTTCATAGCGACCGGAAAGTTGCTCACCTGAAATCTTGAGAAGAATCCTTTTATATGACATATTCCTCATGTGAGTCTAGCAAATTGATATAGTGCTGGCTATACTTGGCTTAAAATCATGCTGAAGTTTTACTCATGGAACGTTAACGGTATCCGGTCGGTGATCAATAAGGGTGCCTGGGAAGATTTTTTAAAGCAACATCAACCGGACGTATTAGGACTACAGGAAATCAAAGCGCAACCGGAACAAATTTCAATTCCTAATAACATGTTTGAAACTTTTTGGTATCCGGCAGATAAAGCAGGCTACTCCGGAGTCGCCATCTTAACTAAACCACATCCATTAAAAGTGAGTCTGGGCCTGCCGAAAGAAATTATCCGGGTCCACGACTTAAGAGGGGATCTATACGGTAATCCCAATCAAGAGGGAAGGATCGTCACCGTTGAATACAAGAACTACTACGTAGTGAGTGTCTACACTCCAAATGCCAAGGACGACCTCAGCCGCCTGGAGTTACGTTTCAAGCATTGGGATCCGGCTTTTTTAGATTATTTACTGCTGCTCGATAAACATAAACCAGTTATCGTCTGTGGTGATTTAAACGTCGCACACACCGAGAATGACCTGGCTAATCCTAAGCCCAACCAGGGCAAAAAAGGTTTTACGCAAGAGGAAAGAGCCGGGTTGAGCGCAATTATAGACGCCGGATTCATCGACACGTTTCGTCTGTTTCACCAGGGAAACGGCTACTATACCTGGTGGAGCCACTTTGCCAATGCCCGAGCACGTAATGTCGGCTGGCGTATAGATTATTTTTTGATCTCAAGATCTCTTCAGTCACACGTCATCGCAGCCGATATCCATCCTTCGGTGCTTGGCTCCGATCATTGCCCGATCAGTCTAACCCTGGATTTTTAAATGAACGAGCGTCGGTTTATCGTTTGCGATATCGACGGCACATTAATCCGGTGGCAGCTATATCATGCCATGTCAGATGCCCTGGTTAAATTCGGCATAATCAGCAAGCATGACTACCAAAGCGTTCTAACCTTGAGGATGAGCTGGAAAAAACGCAACTCACCTGATTCTTTTACTGATTACGAGGTTTCCTTGATCCGGCTCATCCGCCGCTCTTTACCCGGTTTAAAATACGAAACTTTTACCGATATTTGCACTGCCGTGGCAGAACGCTACCAGGACCAGGTTTACACCTATACCCGGGATATGTTAAAGCGCTTGCGTGAGCAGGGTTATCTGACGTTTGCCATTTCCACCTCACCGGCCGAATTGGTCGGTCAGGTTGCCAGCTACTATAACTTTGATGATTTTAGCGGCAGTCGATACTTAGTGAAAGAAGGCCGCCTAAGCGGCAAAACTCAGCTGCTACTAAAATCCGGCAAACAACGCCAACTAGCCACACTCATCAAGCGTCACGGAGCAGTCGAAAAGGGAAGTATCGGCATAGGCGATACAGCCATAGATATCGGGATGCTTGAAATGGTTGAGCATCCGATTGCTTTTAATCCGGCTAAGAAACTTTTTGAACATGCCAGTCAACAGGGGTGGGATATTGTTCTCGAGCGCAAAAACGTGCTTTACCAATTAAAATATAATCATGGACAATACCTACTTTCATCAACAGACAGCGGGCAAACCTCTATTTTCTGATGTCATCTGGAGCCAGCCGGAACAACAGTCAACATCCGGGAAGTTGGCGATCGTAGGTGGCGGTGGTCATGGTTTTTACACTGTCTCTCGAGCCTATGCTGATGCTAGCAAAACAGGCATTGGCAGCATAAGAGTCTTGCTGCCGGATGTACTTAAGCGTACTGTCAGCTACCTGCTGCCAGCCAGTGAATTTTCTCCGAGCACTAAAAGCGGCGGTTTAGCCAGAGATTCACTCTCAAGCTTAGTGGAATTAGAAGCATGGGCTGACGGCGTTCTGTTTCCAGGCGATCTTGGTAAAAGCAGTGAAACCGCGATACTCATGGAGCACTATCTAGAAAAAAATGTGTCTTTATTAAGTCTTGCTGGTGATGCCATATCGATCATTTGTGACAATCCGGGTCTGATCTTAGATAATGACCGCCTTTGCTTAATACTAGATCTGAATCAGCTCCAAAAACTACTGCTTAACATACGTTTCCCTATGGCCGCCCGTTCGCAGATGACCATCTTTCAAATGGCCGAACTACTGCATTCACTAACTCTTAACTATCCTTGGTCGTTAATTACTGAGCATGAAAATCTTTTTTTCGTAGCTTATGGAGGCCAAGTATCTGCTACCGGCAGAGGAAACACAACGCTCGCTACCGCAGGAGTCACCGCTTCGGTCTGGCGGCTACAGCAACCAACTAAGCCGTTTAAGGCTGAATCAAGCGGAATTTATGTGCTGACAAGTGGCGCCGGGATTTGAGCATAACTTACAACTGGGTTAAGTTTAATGCTCATGTGATCAGAGTAACCGAGGCTAGTAGCTCGGCTTAAACGATTCAGTGAATATTGATTATCAAAGTGACTCAGGTTTGAATTAATCACTGCAACACTACAGTGGGGACTGTATCCGCATTCTTTGGAATGGTAACGTAAGTACATCCCGTCGTTAGCATACTCTTTCTCATAACGCCGAAACTCATCTTCAAGAACACCATCGTCTTGCAATTCAACGACCAAACTTGCACGCATCGGGATTTTTTGACCGTAGTGGTCGTCATACTTTTTGCCATATAGTGACAGCCGCCCCAAACCTACCTCCATTGGCTTAGAGGCCGTCGGGATATGTTCAGTGATTGAATCTGTTGGCCGGCCCTTAAGCAATATATCTGAACTGAGCTGATCTAATCTGACGATTGACACTCCCAAATCACGCATATTAAAAAACTTACCGGCATGCCTAAGCTCAGAATCAAGCCGAGCAAACAGATTACCAAAGAGGGGATAACTATCTTGGGAAACCTGCCGCCGCACCGCTCTCACCCCCCGCTCAAAACCGATTTGTTCTTGTTGTTTGCGTGAGCTAAAATTATTAGTCTTTTTCATGACTGACTAACCCTGTCGGCGCTGATTGGTTCGTGCCGGAAGGATAGATACGCCACCTAATTTCACCCCCAGATTGTGTTTTGGCTTTTAGTTTCAGCACTAATCATCTTAGCTTAGATTAACCGCTTGTGTTTAATTCGTCAATAACCTAAAGTCAACCTCATATCATAATTTAACAATGCGTAGCTTTTGGTGCCGGAAGAGGGAATCGAACCCTCACTCCCGAAGGGAACACGATTTTGAGTCGTGCGCGTATACCAGTTCCGCCATTCCGGCCAATGACACCTTAATTGTACTATACTAAAGGAGTTAAAGGCATCGTCTATAGTAATTAGTTATGCAAGAGCGCAATTTCGGCCAGCCCAACGACCAGACTCCAAAAGAAGAGGATATTGCTGCAATTCAAAATCTATCAGTTAATTTGATACGCGCTAAACTTGACGTGCTTTATGCCAACGAACCCGATGTTTTGGTCGAAGAACAGGAAGTAAAAAGCTCGGGTCACCTGAGCCAGCACCAGAAATTCATGTACGATCTAATGCATTCTGGTAAGGGTTTAGCTCAAATTCAAACCGAATGGCACAATTACTACCAAAAACTAAGCAATGAAGAGAAGAAGCAAGTCTGGAATGAATTTTATGCCAGTAATCAAAACCCGTTGAACCGAAACGCTGCTGAACCGACTGCTACTCCAACTCAAGCGCCACCGAAAGTGAGTGCACAAGACTATTCGGCTCACATTAACAGTCGTGGTACCAACCGCTCACGTTCCTCTCGATATGCTTCCACTCGGCGAAAGACACCAACACCGGCTCCGCGCCTAACCTGGAAGCATCATCTCCAATCAGCTCTGTTTGGATTAGCGATGGGAGTACTCGTAATAATCATTCTGCTTTTCGGCTTCTTTAACGAAGTAATCATTGCACCATTTATCCAACCCAGTCGAACGGATACCGCTACTCCTATAATCTTAAGCTCGCAGACCGTAGCTCCATCGACCACCCCGGAAGTTATTATCCCGAAAATTAATGTTGAAATTCCAGTAGACTATAACGTTCATACTACTAATGAAAATGTTATTGAAAATGATCTGGAGGGAGGAGTAATCCATTATCCGACCACATCTCTACCTGGAGAAACCGGCAATGCCGCTTTCTTTGGCCACTCTAGCAATAATATTTTAAATCCAGGCAAGTACAAGTTTGCATTTGTTTTGCTGCACGATCTGGTAAAAGGTGATGTCTTTTACCTAACGTATGCGGATAAGATTTATGCCTATAAAGTATTTTTAACTAAGATTGTCAGTCCTAACGACGTTAGCGTATTGAACCCGTTGGCTGGTCACGTTGCCACAGCGACATTAATAACCTGCGATCCGCCAGGAACTTCCCTAAACCGCCTCATTGTTGTCGGCGACCAGATCAATCCCAGCCCAACCGGAGATACCGCACCAACTCCGACTATTTCCGCATCTACCAATGTGACGCAACTGCCAAGCAACGGTCCTACCCTGTGGCAGCGTTATATCTCAACCCTATGGGGAAAAATAGTTACAGGAGTGATCGTTCTAGGGGTAATCTATTTCATCTGGCGCTGGTACAACCGTGAATTTACTGCTTTAAGACGCCAGTAAAGATATTTGCTTTAACTCGACTGCTGTACCTTTTGATACTAACGAAAAATAGCTGTGGTAATCAGGAGCAAAGAAAGTAAGATACTGCGGCAAAGCGTTAGTCAACTTAGCTTGATTTGTATTGTCATAATCGATTACCGTGAGCGTATTATTGCTGACGTAATCCAAGCGATCGCCATCCATCCACTGAACATGCACCTCGGGAGTCTGCAACGGAGCAGAAATAGTATAGTGATACGTCACATCGTTATAAATGTCATATAGAGCAAAGTCAGAACCATTCTCGACTAAAATAAACTGAGCTGTTGGTGCAAATGAATCATAGTTTGGGGCATTGATCTGTAATGCCCGAAACGGCAGGATCTTGCTACCGGATGTCGCCTGGGAAAGCGGGTCTTGATAGATGTAAACAAAGTCGCTGGAACTATCCCCTAAAACAGCATAATTATTACCGTTAAAACTTGCCATATTTAACAAATAAGTGGTTGCAACCGGCAAGTTGCGCACGAAGTAAGTATTGCCTGAACTGTATAAATCGACATTCACCTGACCGTTAGCTGCATTTGCTGCAGTCGTATAGAGCAATTGATTGTTTCCATAACTGTCGTAGGCTAGCACACCTGTGGCTACTTGCGTGACTGGATTGCCAATAACGGCTTGCGATAAAACTTGAGTCAAGCCGTCATACAGGTAAAATTGGTTATATTTAAGGTTATCAAAAGTAACTTTAGTGGGGTTAACGTTAAAGGTCTTGTTAATATTAATCGAGTTCGCCGGATTAGACGTATCAAGCTCAATGTATTCGCTTGTTCCGTCATAGAGATGCTCTAGCAGCAGATGCGAATTATCGTCGGCCCAACCGATCACTTGCCAGCTCTGTGACGTAACCGCCGGCGTAATTAGACCGGATGGCAGGTTCAAAATAACTGGAGGGGTAGTCGGAGCCGTCAGATTGTAGAAATAAAAACTAGTAAAGTTCGACGGGTTAGCCACTACTAAATATTGCTGAGATGGACTTTGCGTAGCAAAAGCCGGGGCAGCAGAAAAACTGGCAATTTTAGTGCTACTTAGCTTTGTCGGAAACAGTAGGGGATAGTCATAGTGTTCAACTTGACCGCCCAATATCGGAATGTTATGAACCCAAGGCCGATAGCCGGATGCAGTTAACATGAACTTATAAACACCTGCTGGTATTGTCAGCCGCGTGTTGGTGGTAGCTGAGTTCAACACACCGTTAATATAAATTGAAGCGGGGTTGGGTTGACTAGAGAGAAACACCATGCCGTCCTGAACTACCTGACCGTTTCTAACACTATACCCGTAAGCTTCCCATAATAAAATAATGCTGCCAATAGCAATTCCGATAGTAATGAAACCATAACCTAACCACAATTTAATGCGATAGTTCTTTTGTTTAACCGGATCAAGATATTCCATCATCTACTTATTCCACCTTAACAGCCAATGATTGAGGGCAGCTTAAAAAAAGTAAATCGTTAATAAAAGTACCTCTCATTCTAAGTTGACTTGCTAGCAAGCACAAGTAGGATTAAGATAGACAAAAGCCAGTATAACGGTTATGTTAAAATAAGAGAGTAAACGGGAAATAAAAAACGTGCAGCCAACACGGGCCAGTATAAAAATAAACGGGTTCGACTATAACGGACATAAGCCTATGCCTATGAGCATGGACATTTTAGCGCCCCGTCAGCGAACTCCCGGTACGCACTCGCTGCCTCATCACGTAACCAAACAGCCCCAACCGACTCACACCCTAATGCGCAGCGCCGTCAGTAAACCGCAAAAGACTGCTCGCATGGTCAGCCAAGCCTACGCACCACTTGACACAAATGATCAACAACCGCTAATAACTACCCCGGCTTACGTCGGCAATGTCGATAAACAGCTTCTGCGACGAGCACAAAGTTTTGCTAAAAGCCAAAAAATATCTCGTTTTGGCGCCTTGACTCACAGCGCTCAAACTACGTCACATGTTAGGCCGACTGCAGCATCAACTCTCGAGGCACAAGCTATTGCTGTCACGTCACTCGCCGGAGTAGACGAGAGAGCCCTGGAAAATGCTAACAGCCATACCCAGCCAAAACTCACTAAAAAGGAGCTCAGAGCGCTACACGGTAAACGTCGTAAACATAGCCATCTGGCAGCCGCAGGACTAATCGGCGTAATGGCGCTTGTGGTACTAGCTTATGTAATTTACGCCAATATGGCGGGTGTGATGGTCAAAGTAGCCAGCGTACATGCCGGATTTGCAGCCGTCCTACCAAATCAACGTCCATCTGGTTACTCTCTGGCTTCAATCGAATACGATCCCGGGGTTGTGCGTTTCGATTTTAAGAGTAACGTTGATTCACGTAGCTATACACTGACTGAGCATAGTAGTACCTGGAATACTGCAGCTTTAGTATCTAACGTGGTCATTCCACTTGAGGGCAGCAACTACCATAAAATCAACGTTAATAGCAATACGATCTATCTCTATGGCAACGACCAGGCTGCCTGGGTCAAAAAGGGCGTCTGGTACCAGCTTAGCGGCAACAACAGTTTAAGCACCAACCAGATTCTGAAACTAGCCCTGGCTTCTTAGATATCCATTTGGTCATCTTGGCAATTTAAACTTTAATATAGATCAATGACTGTACGAACCCGTTTTGCGCCCAGCCCCACCGGCTATCTTCATGTAGGGAGCATCCGTACTGCTCTATTCGCCTGGTTGTTGGCCCGTCAGAAGGAAGGACAATTTATATTACGCATTGAGGATACCGACAAGAGTCGTGAAGTACAAGGAAGTATCGAGCACATTATTACTTGCTTAAACGCACTACAGCTTGACTACGATGAAGGGCCCGACAAAGCCGGCCCTTACGGCCCATACCGTCAAAGTGAACGCCTCAACATCTACCGCGACTGGGCTCTCAGTCTAATTAAATCAGGGCGGGCTTACGCCGATCCGCTAAGTCCGGAGCTATTAGCTAAGTATCACGATCAAGCAGCCAAAAAGCACCAGCCGTTCCTCTACCGTAATCATCGTCCTGACCATCCGCCGGATTGGGTTTATGCTCAATTGCCCTTGCGTTTTAAAAGTGTGCCTAAGGATTATGCCTGGCACGACATTATTATGGGTGATCTGGCGGCTAAAGCTGATGCAATAGATGATTTTGTCCTGATTAAATCCGATGGCTATCCTACATATAATTTTGCTCATATCGTTGATGACTACGAAATGCAAATTAGTCACGTCATCCGCGGGCAAGAATTCATTGCCTCAATACCCAACTACCTGAACCTATACGAGGCTCTTAAGATTGAGCATCCGGCATTCGCCACGCCACCGCCGGTACTTGGACCTTCTGGTAATAAAAAGCTGTCTAAGCGCGACGGGGCTGAAGACATTCTCGATTATTTACGCGAAGGTTTCTTGCCAGATGCTTTGATTAATTTTATGGCGTCACTCGGCTGGAACGACGGTACTACTAAAGAGATCTTTAGCCGGGAAGAACTGATAAAAACTTTCTCTCTGGATCGTGTTGGCAAAAGTGGCGCACGCTTCGACGAAAAGCGGCTGCTCTGGATGAACGGCGCTCATATCCGTCAGTTGCCGATTGCTGAGCTTGAACTGAGAGCAAAAAAATTCTGGCCACCGGAAGCAACCAAGTTTGATGCCGATTACCAACGCCGTGTTCTAGGCTTAATTCAAGAACGGCTTAAATACCTGGCTGAACTGCCATCGCTCACGCGCTACTTTTTCGTAGATCTGCCGATCGACCCTGACCTGATTAATAACAATGCCAAACTCTCAGCTCTTAGCCACGAAACACTAAAAAACTTGCTGGAGCAAGCCTACGAGCAATTTGACTTAAGCGACTTTACTGTCAGCGACTTAAGTCTCAAGCTTAACGCGCTACTTGAACTGACCAACCAATCTCCGGCTGTACTTTTCAGCCTAATAAGAGTGGCTACGACCCAAGCCGTTGCCAGCCCTCAGCTGGCAGACTCATTAGAATTGCTCGGCAAGGAACGTGTACTTAGACGCATTAATCAGCAGATTGAGTCTCTTTAATGATAAACTAAGCTTATGCACGATGATATCCGGCCAAATCCGGCTGTGTCACCCGTAGGTCGCAAACCGGCGCGAGCATACCCAGAGCACAACTTCAGAACCCCCGACCAAGTGGCTGCCAGCGACAACAATTCTCATAGAACAGATATTGGCGCAGAGCCTAGCACGCACCCATCCCATGAACCGCTGCTCGGGCGATTAGCGCTTATAAATGCCAAAAAGCATAAATTCTGGCGGCTAAGCAAAAAACAAACTTGGATCGTCGTTGGAGTAACATTGGCAGTGGTCATTGCGGCCGGCAGTGGACTCGTCTATCTTGCTTATAGCCACAAACCGTTAACAGTTAATATACCGGTCGCAACAAAACCAAAAGCTAAAACCCCAACTATTAACACGATCGTTTCGACCCTAACCGGCCTGGCAATACCGCCCAGCCTTAATAATCGACCAATAACTGCAGTTATGATTGAGAACACCCCTCCTGCCAGACCACAGTCGGGACTCAGCCAAGCCGGTGTAGTTTTTGAAGCTCTAACAGAAGGCGGAATTTCCCGCTTTATGGCACTTTACCAGGACCAGTTACCAACCTATATCGGACCGGTCCGCTCGGCTCGACCATATTTTATTGACTGGGAGCTCGGGTTTAATGCACCTTATGTTCACGCCGGTGGCAGTCCTCAGGCCCTGAATGACATAAATACGGAAAACGTTGAGAACATTGACCTATTAGATTACGCAAATTATGCTACCAGAATTAATAGCCGCTCGGCACCGCACAATCTCTATACCAACCTGCAAAACATATTTAAGCTTGAGTCTTCGCTTGGTTGGATTAATAGCAGTTTCAGCGGCTGGCCACGCAAAGCCGACACCCCAGCCAAACAACCTAATGTTACAAGTATCAACTTCAATATTTCATACTCCACCTATAACGTACACTACAGCTACAACCCGATTACCGATAGCTATAACCGTAGTGAAGGAGGAGCACCGCAAATCGATGCCAATACTAATCAGCAATTAAGCCCCAAAGTTGTTATAGGAATGGTGGTGCCATGGAGCCAAGGAAGCCTAGATAGTTCTAACGCGTATTACTCAGTGTATCAAGACATCGGCAGTGGGAAAGCCTTAGTCTTTCAAGACGGATCTGTCACAATCGGACAATGGAATAAGCCGAGTATCGATGCGCCACTGGAATTTACAACATCTAGCGGCCAACCGCTGAAACTTAATGCCGGACAAACCTGGATTACAGTCTTAGCTTCAGCCAATGAGGCATCATATAATTAAGCCTATGGGTATAATAGGGTGAGCTAGCCATGGCGAGCAGTTCGGATTATTTAAGTCGTACCAAACGACAGTACTTAACCAGCTTGATACTGATGCTGCTGGCAGCAAATGTTATATTGATTGCTAGCTGGATAACACTTAAAACTTATCTCCACTTAAATGATCTGGGCTACTCGATCGCGCTCTTGGGTGTTGCGCTAGTTCTCAGCTTTAGCTTAGCCATCATCCTAAGCAACCACTTAATCGCGCCTCTCAGAGCTCTATGGCAGCTGGTTATTAACATTACACCGGCAGGAGGTCTGCCGCCGCCTAATATCGATCAGCTGAAAATTGGTCGCGAACTGGTCGCCGATTTATCGGCAAAAGTTCTGCAGCTGACTATGACTGTCGCCAACGCACCAAATCAGCCAGGTTCCGAATTAAGTGTAAACTTTGTGGCGAACAATTTACCACTACCTTTATTTGTATTAGACCCTGTTGAAACGATTGTGTTTGCCAACGTTGCCGCCGGTAAATATATCGGGATCAGCACGGCTGATATGATTGGTAAAAATTTTTATATGGTCTTGGATATGTCTTTCCCGAGCGAAAACACGTTCGAACGTTGGCTCAAACAAGTAAAGACCAGCAGTGCCACCGCGACGATGAGCTGGGAACGGGTACGTCTCAATGTCTTGGACAACCATCCGACATTGCTATTTGATCTTGCAGCTTACTACAACAAAGACAATCCGGAACATTATGAAACCATGGCTGTATTGTTTGATCACACCAAGCAATATTCTCAAGACGATCAAGCTGTTAGTTTTGTCGCTCTAAGTGTACATGAACTGCGAACACCCCTGACCCTTCTTAGAGGTTATATCGAGGCACTAGAAGATGAAACAAAAGACCTTGGGAATAGCGACCTATCCCAGTTTATCGAAAAAATGAATGCTACGGCCCAGCAGCTATCAGTATTTGTAAATAATATTTTGAATGTCGCTAGAGTAGATAACGACCAATTGCAACTATCGTTAAATGAAGAAAATTGGCGAAACATAGTAGTTGACGCTGTCAATGCTATCAGCTTACGCGCTAAGGTTCGAGGTATCACAATTGAAACCAACATTGCACCCAATCTACCAAGCGTCGGCGTAGATCACTTAAGCATATATGAGGTTATTAACAATTTATTAGATAACGCCATTAAATACAGTGGTAGCTCTAAGGTAATCAAAGTTGATGCTCACTTATCCAAAGAAGGTTTAGTAGAAACCACGGTTCAGGACTTTGGCCTCGGCATTAGTCCGAGCATTATGCCGAATCTGTTTACTAAGTTTTACCGCGATCACCATAACCGTAGTCAAATTGGGGGAACCGGATTAGGGCTCTACTTAGCTAAGGCTATCGTCAATGCCCACGGCGGCAATATATGGGTCCGTTCTAAGCTGGGCGAAGGGAGCGTATTCGGTTTCTCAATCCAGCCTTATGCCAGCCTTGCCGCTGACAATAAAAACAGTGATAATAAAGAAATCACCCGTGGTGCACACGGCTGGATCAAAAACCACTCACTTTATAGGAGATAATATGGATAACGACGCTCAAATAACACTAGGAGATACTGTCAGGCCAGCCGACTCACATCCGACTAAAAAAGTTCTCTGCATCGAAGATGAGCGCTTTATTGGCGAACTTTACATCCGCGCCTTAAGCAAGGCTGGTTATGATGTTACCCTTGAGGTTGACGGAGCCAGGGGCTTAACGCTGGCTCAAAGCGACGCTTATGATATCATTCTGCTTGATCTGATGTTGCCTAATGTGACCGGTATAGAAATCTTGCGCACCTTGCGTGACCCCAACAAAACCCCGCATCTGAAAGCCAAGATTATAATTACGACTAACCTCGAGCAGCGCGAAGATGTTAGGCAGGATATTGAAAGACAAGCAGACGGCTATATCGTCAAAGCCGAAATGACACCTAGAGAACTTGTAGATTTCTTAAATAATATCGACTAACACTAGATAAAGCATGCCTGTGCCGGGAAATATTGCAAACTCGATCAGTCAAATTATAGAACGGCATCAACTTATAAGCGATCAGATGGATCAAGAGCGTCTAGCCCTGATACTAAAACGACTTGATCAAGCACTAGAACATCACATCCCGGGCGATATTGTCGAATTTGGCTGCTATTTAGGAACTACCTCATTATTTATTGCCAGGCTACTGGCAGTTGCTGCTACCACCAGACGCTTCCATGTTTATGATTCATTCGAAGGTCTACCTGGCAAGACGATTGAAGATGCTTCAGTCGCCGGATCCAATTTTAGGGCAGGCGAGCTCAAAGCTTCTAAACGACAGTTAGTGCGCAACTTTAAGCACGCCCATCTGAAACCACCGTTAATTCATAAGGCATGGTTTAATGAGCTCAAAAGTAAAGACTTGCCCAACCAAATTGCCTTTGCTTTTATTGATTCAGACTTCTATCGTTCAATCTATGGAAGCCTGGAAATAGTCTGGCCGCGTTTAAGCTCGGGAGGTGCGGTAATTGTTGATGACTATAACCGCAGCAGTCTCCCGGGGGCCACAAGAGCTGTTAATGACTTCTTTACGGTTTCAAACGTCCGGATCCAGCACCAATCTAATCTTGCGATCATAACTAAACCATAAATTAACAATACCCGGCCATATCTTCATTGGACCTATGCTTAAGTCTTTTCGGGGAGCTGTTAGGGCTGGCGGATTGCCTAAGGATTGTGGGATAGTATTTGAGTGAGGGTGGCTCCGCCACTAAGTCTATGGTGAACGACAGGATCATAATAGAGAGTAAAACTGTTCACCAAACTATGATAGCCACTCAGATCGGGAAAGGTAGTGGTTTACGGGTTACTCATTAATCTGATGAGATAATGTTACGAAAATAGTAACAGTTAGACACCGTTAGTATTGCAGTAATTCTCGCTATGAATAAGGTTCCATATGAAACCGACTATCGGCCCCCTCTGAAGGCAACTAAGAAACAAAAGGGCAAAAGGCACGAGAGCAGTTAAAAACAGCTGGTATAAAGGAAAGGTCTCACCTCGTAGCCTTGCCCCCTACGCACTAAACGACAACCCGATTAAACATGGCTGAAAAACCACTTAAGGTCCCCGACATCCAGCACGGCACATTTGAGGATACCAAACCGACGCTGAGCGACTTTATCGCTTCACACTAATTCCGTTACTCGTTTTAGCTATGTTTCCAGGTTCAGATAATTCGAGGACACTGTAGCATACAATAACGACTAACTAAAGGAGTCCTTGATATGGCTAAAACTATTGGCGCTAATACCTACTAGTCAGTTATAGCAATGTTTCTCTCATGCCTATGTTTTTGTAGGCTGCTACTACACAATAAACTAAAACTTAATTTAGGGATTGTAGATGCAAAGGCCATACTGTTCATAAAGAATGGCTCGTGCCATAACCGGTCCTACTCATGTTTACCCTATAATTCCAGCACGAAAAATCAAACATGGTTACAAAATTATTACATACCATAAACACTTTGGTGACCCCTGCGGGATTCGAACCCGCGATTGCCGGACTGAGAACCCGGAGTCCTGGACCGCTAGACGAAGGGGCCATATAACTGCTGCATCGTATCATATCTGTTATATGGCGTCTATACGGCATTGCCCATGCTTATGGTTAGTGAGATAATACAAACAATAAGTGGATATTAAAAATTAAACATCGATGAATCATATATCATCCAAGTGGCTCAAGAAAGTGAGATGGTTGTTCCTGTTATATGGAGCTCATTTTATTGTTATCTACCTATATATTGGCATTCATTACGGACAGTGGGGTGGCAACCAAAAATTCCCGATTACAGTCATGTTTCTTATAGGGTTGCAAATAATTTACGAAACCGTGGCGTCTGTCCGCTTTGTCAAACGCTCCGCCTATCTCACTACTACAATCACAACCTGTCTAGTTTTGATTGAAACCGCACTAGTATTTAATCCGACGGGGGTCTATTACTCGCCCTATATGATTGTATTCATCATCGCCGCTTTTATCATGGGAGCACTTGGCTGGATTGTGCCGCTAATCGTACTGGGCACGATGACAACTTTTTCAATTTTTGGCTTTTCGGGGTTTATACAGTCACCAGTAGGAGATAGTCTGCGCTTTAAATTAGTCGGGGTCGGTGAACTTGCCTTGGTTGCATTGGCGGTACTTGGAGGATACTATTTCTGGCGGCAATATTATGACTTTTCAGAAAATTACGAATTAAAACGACTTAATTCCAAACTTAAACGCGGTACTCAACAATCTACCACCATACTTAACTCAATTGGCGACGGAGTCATTGTGTTCGACTCCAAAGGCGCCGTTGACTTAATTAACCCTCAGGCTTCAGCTATTACGGGCTGGGAGGTGAAGGAATCTATGGGAGTTGATGTGCATAAAATTGTTAGATACTCCAACCCCGATCCTAATACAGCCGACCAGCCAATGCCTGACGTATTTGCTGAAGCCCTCAGACAAAAGAAACATATCAATGAAACGCTTAAGCTGGAGTCGCCAAAACTGCATAGTACCCTAATCGTATTAATTAGCATTTCGCCGATTATTATTCCTCCGGATAATGAGCTCGTCGGTGGAGTAGCTATCATCCATGACGTTACCAAAGAGCAGGAACTCGAACAACAAAGAAACGATTTCATATCGACAGCCAGTCATGAAATGCGCACACCGATAGCTACTATCGAGGGGTATTTAGATACTGCACTGAGCGATAAATCCGGCGCATTAAAGCCACCGATAAAGGAATACATAGAAGAGGCCCACAAATCAACCATGCATCTTGGAAGATTATTTCAGGATCTTCTGACCTCTAGTCAGGCTCAGGACGGAAAACTACTCAATCGACCGCAGGTGATTGAGATGGGGGAGTTCTTGCGCCAGCTAAACGAAAACTATAACCATCTGGCAGTCAAGAAAGGTTTAGCTTTAGAGTATAACCTTGGCGAAAACCAATTCAACATAAAACACATACGTAAAACAAATTTTTATGTCTATGCTGACCCCGAACGTTTAAGGGAATTAACTGACAACCTTTACGATAATGCTCTAAAGTATACTTCAAAGGGGGGAATCCATATTGGATTGCGCGCCGATGATAAAGAAGTTAGTTTCTATATCAAAGACAGTGGCGGAGGAATACCGTCGGACGATCTGGCGCATCTATTTCAAAAATTCTATCGGGTCGACAATTCTCCCACCAGAACTATTGGCGGCACCGGTCTTGGTTTGTTTATTTGTCGTAAAATTGTTGAGCTTTATGGCGGCAGAATCTGGGCAGAAAGCGAACTAAACAAGGGATCAACGTTCTATGTTAAATTGCCACGCTTAACTCCAGGTCAAATTAAACAACTATCAGCCAAACAATCTGAGTCCGAATTAACAACAGAGGCAAAAACGTCGGTTGCGCTCGCATAGTCGATCAACATCAACTATGAGCCTGTATAATATCAATTTAAAAACACTTTAAGGAAAATATGCTCGGCTTTGGCGGTAAAAAAAACAATGCTCTCAACAACACCAGCGTCAGTGCAGGTGCCATGCGAGATGAGCGACAAACCTCAGCTATCATACTAAATGCTATTGAAGATGGTGTTATGCTAATTGATCATGAGGGTGTAATTCAGTTATTTAATCCAGGTGCTGAGAAAATTACAGGTTGGCCAGTCAATGAGGCACGCAAACTAGACTACCGCTCAGTAATTAAGTTAACTAATGAAAAGGGCGAGGCATATACCCGCGAGCAAAACCCTCTGACGATGATCTTCAATAATGCAAAAGGAGCAATCAGAGACAACAAAGCATTCTTGATCACCAGAAACGGTAGGCAAGTACCTATTTCATTGAGTGTCTCGCCCCTAACAGATGAACGCCAAACGACGACTGGTGCCGTAGCGGTATTTCGTGATGTTACCCAAGAGAGACTAGAAGAAAAACAACGCAGTGAGTTTATATCTACAGCTAGTCATGAAATGCGCACACCGGTAGCTGCAATTGAAGGATATTTGGCGCTGGCTCTAAACGATCGAGTAAGTACGGTTGACGAACGGGCTAGGGGATATCTTGAAAAAGCACACGAATCAACTCAGCACCTCGGCAAACTATTCCAGGATCTGCTGACATCTGCCAAGGCTGAAGATGGGCGCTTGACCTCACACCCCATATTAATAGAGCTCGGCAGTTTTATTGAGCAGTTGACCAACGACCTTAGGTTCGCTGCCGACAAAAAAGGTCTAGCACTTGAATTTAGTGTCGGCTCAGCGGATGTAATAGATGCCACAGGTGGCAAAACTATTGTTGGCCAAAAAGTTATTAAACCCTTATATTACGTCAAGGTCGATCCTGACCGTATGCGAGAAGTAATTACTAATCTCTTCGATAACGCTGTAAAATATACTGACCAGGGCAAGATAACTGTCGGCCTTAACGGGGATAACCAAGTTGCCCAGATATACATACGAGACACTGGTGTTGGAATCCCATCAGAGGATATTCCTCATCTGTTTCAAAAATTCTATCGTGTCGATAACTCTGCCACTAGAACAATTGGCGGTACCGGATTGGGCCTATATATCTGCCGCAAAATTGTTGAACTATATCAGGGAAGAATTTGGGTAGAAAGCACAGTAAGCAAAGGTAGCACCTTCTTTATTAACTTACCGCGCCTCAATAATGAACGGGCAGAAAATGAACGTAGACGTGAAACGGCTGAAAATACACTAAACCCTATTACGACTTTAACTAACCCCGTGTTACAATAATATTAAGCATAAGCAACGCAACTAAAGTGAGAAGCCACAGATGCCAAAAATCCTTTTAGTCGAAGATGACAATAACTTAAGAGAAATTTATGAAGCACGGCTGCAGGCCGAAGGCTACCAGATAGTCTCAGCGAAAGACGGAGAGGAGGCTCTAGTTGTCGCTAAAGCAGAACGACCGGATCTAATTATATCCGACGTAATGATGCCTAAGATTAGCGGCTTTGAAATGCTAGACATTCTTCGGAACACTCCGGAATTACGCGAAACCAAGATAATAATGTTAACTGCGCTCGGGCAAGCGCAGGATCAAACTCGTGCCAGTAATCTTGGTGCAGACCTCTACTTAGTCAAATCTCAAGTCACTCTTGAAGATATTGTTAAATCGTCACACGACATATTAAATGACATGCCTCAAGAAACACCTAATTCTAGTTCAATAGCGACAGAGAATCTAGAACCAGGATTAAATCCTGCAGAAGCCGAGTCTACAGCGGTAACGACGGCGGAAGCGCCAGAGCCAGTTACGCCAGAGCCAGTTACGCCAGAGCCAGTTACGCCAGGGCCGGTCACGCCAGAGACAGTTACGCCAGAGCCAGTTACGCCAGAGCCAGTTACGCCAACACCTCCATTAGCTCCCGGCGAAATTTCGATTGATGCAAATGGAGGTCTATCAAGTCAAACTGAAGCTGAACAAAATATAGCCATGCAACAACGAGTAGACGACTTCCTGACGGCCACCGGCTCAGTTATGCAACCAGGATCTCCGTCAACAGAGGTTACATCAAACAACCAAGATAAAAATGACGAAACTCTTACTCAAGCTGTCAACAACTTAGTCGGTAACGATACTCATGCCAACGATTCAACCATTGTTGAAGCTAATCCACCAGCTGTGGCCAATGAAATCCACGAAGCCCCTACCATAAGTGGACATAAGATTATCCAACCGCTAGACCAAGCTCCGCAAAAAAACTTAGAAGAGCTAGCAGCCGTGGAAGAAGCTTCAGAGATAATAGGCTCTCCTGCATCACCATCGACACCAGATACGACAACTCCTAAGAACCCATTTGATCCTTCCGACCCGAACAATATAGCCATATAATTATAATTAAGATGCGCATTAATGCCTACCTGGCTCGCGCTACAAACATTAGTCGTCGAAAAGCCGACGTTTTACTCGAAGCCAGTAGAGTCAAAATTGACGGTAAAGTCGCCACGATCGGAAGCACTGTAGAGAATGGCAAATCGGTAGTCACGCTAGACAACCATAAGATTAGCCTGCCTACTAGTCACATAACTATTATGCTCAATAAACCTACAGGCTACGTGGTGAGTCGACGCGGACAGGGAGCTAAGACTATTTACGACCTTTTGCCAACCAATCTAAGGCAGCTCAAACCTATTGGTAGGTTAGACAAAAATTCTAGCGGCCTTTTGCTTCTAACCAATGACGGGCAACTGATACAAACCCTGTCACACCCTAAAAATGTTAAACTTAAAGCTTACGACGTCAACTTGGATAGACCGCTATCCGAAAAGGACGCCAATGCAATTAACGCCGGTATTAAGCTGGAGGATGGACTAAGCCGCTTGAAACTGTTGAACGTTTCCCAAAAGAGAACAAAACTAAACTTGATTATGAGTGAGGGCCGGAACCGTCAGATCCGGCGTACCTTCGCTCAACTCGGTTACAGAGTAATAGCACTGCATAGGTACGAGTTTGCTGGGCATCAACTCAATAGCCTTAAGACTGGTAAGTGGCGCCGTCTAGAAGGCCGGCAGGTAAAAAGATGACAAACAATAGACAAATTCCAATTGTAGCCATAGTGGGTAGAGCTAATGTCGGCAAATCAAGCTTGTTTAATGCTTTGCTGCGACGACGCGAGGCTATAGTTACCAGAGAAGCAGGAACAACCCGAGACACTATTTCCGCCAAAGCAGAGTTTCATGGCCGACAATTCGGGTTGGTCGACACGGCTGGTTTTAAGGACCCGGAAGACGAATTTGAGCAATCAATACAAAATCAAATTCAACAGGCCAGCATAAGCGCTGATATTATTTTAGTTGTTGTTGAAGCCGACGTACCAGCTAGTAGCGAAGACCGCATGGTTGCCGAGCTAGCACTTAAAAGTGGAAAGCCTGTCATACTCGTAGTCAATAAGATAGATAAAACCCATCCTGCCACAGCATATGAATTTGCCCGACTAGGTATTAGTACTATTCAGCCGACCAGTGTTACTCAGCATCTTGGCTTGAATGAACTACTTGAGCTCATTGTCAGCAATATTGCTAACGTACCGGCCAGGAACGAACCAGATCGGCTAAAGATAGCTCTGTTAGGACGGCCCAATGTCGGCAAATCAAGCTTGTTTAATGCATTACTCAATAAACAGCAGGCTTTGGTGGCAGAGCGAGCCGGCACCACCAGAGATGTAAACCGGGCGATTGTACGTTTTCGGGGCCAGGAAATAGAACTGCTGGATACTGCGGGAATCCGTCGAAACGGCAAAATTGAACGCGGAGTTGAGCACTTCAGTGTACTTAGAGCGCTGGCTGCAATCGTAGAGGCTGACATTTGTTTGCTGCTGATTGATGCCAATGAGCCAAGCGCCGCCCAAGATCAGAAGATCGCCGGAATGGTAAGTGATGCTGGACGCGGCTTGGCACTCTTAATTAGTAAGTGGGATGTCTTAGGCAAAAGAGAAAACTTTGACTATGACAGATTCCTCAAGCAAGTATCCGCCGATTACGAATTCGTGTCTTGGGCCCCACTAATAGTTACCTCATCCATAAGCGGCCAAAATGTCAGCAAGCTTTATGAACTGATATGCAAAATTAACGAAGCGAGAAAAATCGTTGTTCCAACACACGAACTCAACGATTGGCTCGTCAGGACGGTACGAGAACATCCGCCGGCCGGATTAAAAAACCACCTGCCTAAACTTAAGTATATGGTTCAAGAATCAGACAACCCGATACCGTCATTCAAAATCTTTGGTACCCACACGCGCTTTATCCACTTTAGTTATAGACGTTATTTAGAAAACAAGTTGCGCGAAACCTTTGATTTTTTTGGCAATCCAATTCAGTTATGGTTTATTGATAACAATGATCCCAAATTCAAGGAAAAGGACTAATTAGTATGGGCTGGCTCCAGAAACGACCGCAAGTCGCTCTGCCTATAAATTACTACACCACTGGTCAGAATAACATAGTATTACTGGTCGGCTTAGGCAACCCCGGCAAAAAATATGACTCAACCAGACATAACATTGGCTTTGCCGTACTCGATTATATTGTTGACCGTTTCAATGAATTAGGAAACTGGAGTGAAAAAAAAGATTTAAAGTGTCAACTCTCTCAAGGGCGTTTAGGCGAAAACCAGGTAATTTGTATTAAGCCGCTAACCTACATGAACTTAAGCGGCGAAGCGGTGGCACTGAGCGTCAACTACTACAAAGTCCAGCTTGAACATCTAGTCGTGATCCATGATGATCTTGACATTGATTTCGGTTCAATCCGTACACGAGTCGACGGCAGTGATGCAGGGCATAACGGAATCAAGTCAATTGACTCCCGCATTGGCACGAATTACGGCAAAGTCAGGATTGGCATAGGCCCCAAAGAACCGCCTGAGATCGACAGTGCCGACTACGTGCTCGGACACTTCAGCGCCGAACAAAATAAACAAATGGACAATCTAAAACGCGAATGCGCTGCCATACTTAGCGAATTTATATATAGCAAGAACCTGCCGAACGAAACCAGACGTTTTATTGTTTAAGCCATAATAAAAACAGACCGACGAGAGGGGGTGGGCACCGCTCGTCAGTCTGTTTCTAGGGGCAACCGAAGTTGCCCCCGTAAACCCTTCAAGCCCACCCGCGCGAAACAGCATGCAAACTTAATTATTTAAGGCATGTGTCTTTACGGAGAAAACCGTAAAATCATTTAGACTCACACTTGATCGGGGGAATACTTAAAGGGATTAGTTTGCTTTAGAACAAAGCAGTTAAATTTAACTGCTTTATAGGACAACTGGTAGTGGAGGGTAACAACTACTTATAATTGCTGTCTGCGCTCTAAAGCAATCTAACATTGTTAGAATGGGTAAAGGTACAATGAGCCTGATAATTCAAACTCACAAATTGCGATTCTATCAAATTAGTGTTACTATGTCAATACTTTTTCATACTTTTATAATTTTGCCAAATTGATGTTTATATCTAGGTCGTGTTAAAATTAAGTTGCTAGACAAAATGAAAATTTTTATAACAGTATCAATTCTAGTAATAAGCACCCTCGGAGGATGGATCGGCCAACTAATGGACCATGGTAATTGGCTCGGTGGGTGGAGCATTGTATTGGGAACTATCGGCGCTTTTGTCGGTGTTTACGTCGGCTATAAAGCCGGAAGACACTTTGGGGTATGATATAAAACCATAGATAAGCTTAAGGGAACACTAATTTATTAATTGCATTTAAGTGCTGCTATTGCTTAAGATGAAGTAATGCCAAAAAATCTCGTTATTGTAGAAAGTCCGGCAAAAGCTAAAACGATCGGGCAATTCTTGGGCAAGGATTATACCGTTAAAAGCAGTTTCGGGCATATCCGTGATTTGCCTAAAAAAGGGTTGAGCATTGACATCGAGAATAACTTTAGGCCCGATTACGAAATAAGCGCAGACAAGCAAAAGATCGTTAACGAGCTAAAAAAGCTCGCAAAAGACAGCTCTGTTCTGCTAGCTAGTGATGAAGACCGTGAAGGCGAGGCAATAGCCTGGCATTTAACCCAGGCGCTTAAACTTGATCCAAGTAAAACTAAAAGGATTGTCTTCCACGAAATAACACGCCCGGCAATTTTAGAAGCCATTACCAACTCGCGTACCGTTGACTTACACCTCGTATATGCACAGCAAGCTCGCCGGGTTCTTGACCGACTAGTTGGCTATGAACTTAGCCCATTACTCTGGAAAAAGGTTAGAACTGGTTTAAGCGCCGGCAGGGTGCAATCGGTTGCTGTTCGACTGATCGTTGAGCGAGAACGAGAAATTCGTAATTTTAACTCCGCCTCCAGTTTTAAGGTGAGTGCTGAATTTATCCATAATCAGAATCAGTTTATTGCCGTATTAAATGATCGGCTTGACAACTTTGAATCGGCTGACAGCTGGCTGCAAGCAACCATGACAGCCGGCTTTACTGTCAAACAACTATCTACCCGGCCTAGCCGCCGCAGTCCAAGCCCGCCGTTTACCACATCAACTCTTCAACAAGAAGCCGCCCGTAGACTGAGTTTCAGCGTTCGCCAGACCATGACACTTGCACAGCGTCTCTATGAAGCTGGACATATTACCTATATGCGTACCGATTCGACTCTACTATCCACGCTTGCTATTAAGACCATTGGCGATCATATAAGAAGGAAATGCGGCGCTAATTATCACCAATCACAGCAATATAAGACTAAAAACGTGAGTGCACAGGAGGCACATGAAGCAATTCGGCCGACAGATGTTGACAAACGCAGTATTAAAGGGGATTCAGCAAGCCAAAAATTATATGACTTAATTTGGCGCCGGGCCGTGGCTTCACAAATGGCCCCGGCCCAAACTAACCGCAGCGAAGTAACGATTACTATATCTAACCAGCCCCAGCTGTTTATTGCGAAAGGCGAAGTAATGGTTTTTGACGGCTTCATGCGAGTTTGGGGCGGAGCCAAAGAAGATATCCTATTACCCTCATTAAAGATAGGCGACAAACTGGAACTTGAATCTATCCAAGCTAAGGAAAACTTCAGCCGTGGACCTGCCCGCTATAGCGAAGCTAGCCTTGTACGTAAATTAGAAGAGCTCGGGATTGGTCGGCCCAGTACTTACGCTCCCACAATTTCAACCATTCAGAGCCGCGGCTATGTTGAAAAAACTGATCTGGAGGGGCAACCGAGAAAGATTCGAATCCTCAATGCCATTAGCGGAAAACTATCATTGCAAACAGAGGAGGAAATTGTTGGAGCGGATAAAGGGAAGCTAGTGCCAACCCCTATCGCCGAGATAACTACTGACTTCTTGATCAAATATTTTCCCTCGATTGTGGATTATGACTTTACGGCTAAGGTAGAAGAAGATTTTGATGAAATTGCCAGAGGGGAAAGACAATGGAACCAGATGATCAAGGAGTTTTACCAAGAGTTTCATCCCCTCATTGAAAAAACCGAAAAAGTATCCCGACACGAGGTTTCTCAAGCGCGCCTAGTTGGTAAAGATCCGGCATCCAAACGTCCAATTTATACCCGTTTCGGACGTTATGGACCAATGCTGCAGAAAGGTGAAACCGATGATGAACAAAAACCAGAATTCGCTCCTTTACCAGAAGGGAAAACCATGGACAACGTCACACTTGAAGATGCGCTAGAAATGTTTAAATTACCTAGGATTGTCGGTACTACCCCAAAAGGAGAAGAAATATTAGCAAATATTGGCCGCTATGGACCCTACATCAAGGTTGGCCAGACTAGTGTATCGATAAAAGGACATGATCCGCATCAGATCAGCCTAGAACAGGCAATACAAATTTACCAGGAAAAGCTAACTAAAGCAGCTAATAAACAAATTAAAGCTTTAGCTCGGGGCATACAAGTACTCAACGGTCCGTATGGTCCTTATGTGACCGATGGCAAACGCAATGTAAGAGTTGCTAAAGATCAGGATCCGGCAAGAATAACCTTACAGGAAGCTGAAGCCATGCTGGCGAAAGCACCGACCAGACGCCGTCGCTATCACAACAAGAGATCTAAGTAGTTTTGCGCGCTCGCAAAACAGTTTTATTGCAATATTCCTACAACATCTACTATGCTTGCAAGTCACTATTGTGCTACAATAGATTTAGAAAGAAATCCTTTTGACTATTAATAGATTAAGTTATATAATTAGCATTAAAAAGTAGCGAAGGACATAAATGACTGATAACCACAAGCAAACTATATCGACTAAAGATTTGGTTAATGGCGTGTTGCGATCAATTGATCGAGAACGGGAGAGAGAAATTATTTCTCGCCGGTTTGGTCTATTTGAACGCAAAGAAACGCTTGAGCAAATTGGAGAATTATTAGGCATTACGCGTGAACGAGTCCGTCAACTGGAAAAAGCGGTAATGGCCAAGCTCAAAGCAGCAGGGAAGGAACACACAATAACGGGAATCGATGAGTTTCAGTTAAAAGTCTTGGCGTTACTCGAAAAATCAGGCCAGGTGATGAGAATCAGCGATTTGACAGCAAAATTGGTTAAAGAATCTGATCGGGTAGAACAATCAAGAATTGCTTTTTTGTGTAGCCTATGCCCCGATTTGTTGGTAATTAATGACGACGACAACTTCTATGCCAGCATTACATCATCAAATGCTTTTAATGAAAAGTCACTAAAAAGTTCTGTAGGCGAAATTGTTGAAGCTATAAAAAAGTTAGATATGCCAAAGCCAATTGAAGATGTTGCAAAACAGGCCTCCGTAGATAATGTTAAGCAAGCCGAAACACTTGCAAGCATATCTAAGCAGTTAGCTTTCCTGCACGGCAGGTGGGGCTTGATTAAATGGCCTCTAGTAAATCCTAAAAATATCCGGGACAAAATTTATGTCGTGCTAAAGCAACACGACAAGCCAATGCATTTTAACGAAATCGCCAATTCGATTCAAAAGAGTGATTTTAAGCGCAAAGACGTAACGACTCAGGCAATTCACAACGAACTTATCAAAGATAAGCGTTTCGTCTTAATCGGGCGGGGAATATACGCCCTCAAAGAGTGGGGCTACGAAAAGGGTACTGTCGCAGATATCATCGGTCAGGTTCTGCGAGAAGCCAATCAGCCATTACACCGTGATGAAATTGTAAAGCGGGTCCTTAAAAGCCGCTTGGTTAAAGAGACAACCATCTTGCTTAATTTACAGGGTAAACCGCAATTTAAGCGTGTCGCTAAAGCTACTTATGCCCTGGAAGACAACGTCGCTGCAGAGTAATAACCCAATCAAAAGTCAGGTTTGACGTCTATGCTCGTCAATCGCGCAGAGGAATCGTTTTTGGGTTTATCAGCAAACTCTATAGAAGTCGATGCGTCATCATTGACACTTCACCAGCCAATCGCAAATATAACTTCATCCAATCAGTTTTTAATAAAAGAGTGTTTTGATGACTTTGCTCTAGATAATCCTGACTTTAAGCTCGTAAACTTAACTAAGACTTTTTCTTGGCTGATTGAAACCGGATACTATATACCAACAAGACAAACACTCACAAAAATAAGGCATGACTATATACCGAAACCATATCCAGGTATCGAGCTTAAAAAGCGCAGAGAGTTAAATCTTCCACCATACTCCAATCACAAGGCAGCTGCAAATTATTACGGAGCACTAACTTTAGTGATAGATTATGCAATAAGGGCAGGCAGTTTAATATCAGCCGCGGCAATTATGCAAACATCCGCAGAATCAGAAAAACGTCAACTATATAAAAGAGAGCGGGCGGCTATGGCGATAGCTAAATCGATTAATAATAACTTAAGTTTAGATAAACAAATTACGAACATTTAGCTAAGTTAATGAAATACCCAAAAGGAGGGATAATATTTTTAAAATAGATCTCATAAGCAAACCAGACAAAAGGGTGTAGCTAAAAGGATATGTATTATACAAACACATAAAAGCATAGGTTAAGAAAGGCAGAAGGCTAATCCAAAGTCAGATCAATATCTCGTGTCGCACAATATATCTTTTACGACTCTGTATATTTGTTTACAATTCATAAAGTAATACCCCTATTGCAGGGGAGAAGCAGTGACAAAATTCATTTAAGCGAAATTTATATCGCCGATGGATGGGCAAAAAAACGCATTACGTATCTGCGATAAACACTAAATATTCATATAGCTGATCAACAAGTTTCGAATCATCCGGCTCTTGCTTAAATGTGATATATGTTATTTTAATAAGTTTTCCACAGTATAAATGCATAAGCATTTGCTTTTTTAAAGTATTTATACTTTTATTAAGTATTCCCTGTTCTTTCCCCGTTGCGCTGTAAATATTTGACTTTGCGCAATTTATATATGTATATATATTTTATTTAGATATATAAAATAAATATCAATACGAACAAAATACGAACTTTGGGGCAGAGCGAGGTAGACGCTCGCCGTTATTCGTTATGTTAATGTATCTGCCCAGACCTTCGTGCAACTCTCTTTACAGTTAAACCCGTGTTTTTCTATTTATAGTATGCCCTACCATCAACCATGACATTGATATATTGACTTGGTGTAATATTTTTATTTTTAAGGGTTGCTACCGTAGCCAAATATGTTCCAATCTGTTGCAAGGCATCAGTTTCGTGTAAATTGAACTTTACATAGTAACCTACCCCACCGGGGTAAACATCAAGCTCCTCCGCCATCGGCACTAATTCCATCTTAGTAATTACGATCCCTTTTGCAGATAAAGCTTGCTGCACGATTTGGATAAACGTCACATTGCTACTTGTCAGCACTTGAGTTCCGTCTTTTATGGCTAAGCTATTTATAGAGTTGACTCGGGGTAACTGATTAACTTTACTGGGCGGTAAAATACTAGTGCTACCAATCACAATCCCATCACCATTTACCAAATAGCTTTTGCCAACTGCTGACACGTAAATTAAGGCCGGTTTAACAAGCTGTATGTATACAGTTGGCTCAGTACCAATGAGTTTTAAGTCAACGGCAGCATGGGCTATTTCCGGAAATTCTTCTTCCAGTTTTGTAGCTATATTTGATGAACTTAAGGTAAGTTTAAAACGGTTTAGAAAGGAGCTGTCAATGGCCTTAACAGTCGCAGCGCGATACTGATTAAGGTTGTGCGGCATATAGTTATAGCCTGCAGGTTGGATAATAACAATCTGGGGTTGGTTACCAACGCGCAAACCGTCAATAACCGCTCCTAACAATATTAGTAATCCGATAAGCATAAACCAACGCCTGGCTCTACTAATACTGCTAAGATAATCTGAATCTTCTTGGATTACTGATCTTTCGTTATCCGGCCGTAAGACCCGTCTTGTGTGGTAAGAATATACCTGGGGTTTTGAGATATTTTCGATCATGCCAAATTGACGATCTCTGGGTTCTTTCGATGGTGATGGTAATGACGTATCACTCGAGCCGTTTTTTTTAAACAAAAGCTTCATATACAGAGTCGTCAGCTCCTACCATTTTCTGTTTGTTGTAGTAGCAGCTTAGCTATTTTAACGGCCGCATCGGGAACATATATTTGAGCAATTTTTTTCATCAGCTCTTCCCTAACCTTTTTGTCATCAAGCAGACTGGATACGGTATTACCCAGGCGCAGCTCCTGATCAGCCTGGTCTTCAGATAATGAAATCACGGCACCCTGCTTTGCTAATATGTGCACATTATTTATAGTCCACACCAGCTGTTTGGCGGGGATCATGATACAAGCCTTACCCTGAGCGGCAAACTCAGCAATATTGGTTGCTCCTCCTCTAGCAATCACAACATCGGCTGCCCCACTGTAACGATAAAGATCGCTCACAAAATCTTTTACTACAACTCGCTCCAACTGGTCTTTGGGTAACTTGTTATAGCGTTTTTGCACGGATTCATACCACAACCGGCCAGAAATATGGACCAACCGAAGCTTAGGATATCGTTTAAGCAAAAATCCTGCATTGGCAACTACTTGGTTATTAAGAGTTTCGGCGCCATTGCCGCCACCGGTCACCATGATCATAGGATCCTGTTGGTGAAATCCAAGCAATTCCTTATATTTTGCTTGCTCTGCCAAACTGACCGGTCGATATTCACTATTAATCGGCACACCAACTCTAACTGTTTTATCTAGCGGATAGGGGTAAATGGACGGATCGAGTGCTACCAGGTGTAAAGTAGCTAATGGCGCAATCAGACGGTTAGCCAAACTTGGCATACTGTCCGAATCGTGCGTCATAAAGGGTACGCGTCTGAACCAGGATGCTACTGCTACCGGAACGCTTACGTAACCGCCTCTGGTAAATACCATATCCGGTTTGATCTTACCAATCACCCGCCAGCTTTGACCTAAGCCGGATATAGTGGCGAAAAGATCGCGCAAGTTTAATCTCTGAATCGATAAATCAAAAAGTTGAGATAATCCTCTATCATAATAGCGCCTAAACTTACCGGCACTAATAAAGTAACTGGCATCAATATGTTGATCAGCTTCTACTATGTCTACCAAATGACCATCCTTTTGGCCGATAAACACTACTTTTGTGTTCGGATCTAACCGCTTAAGTTCAGCTGCGACCGCCAAAATCGGGGTAATATGACCCCCCGACCCGCCGCCGGTAACTACTATAGTCATCTACTCTGGTTCCTCTCTGTTAAACGATTGAAAGTAGTATAACTAGACACCTGGTATACCAAGCCGGTTGCGGCAGCAAAGAACACCACGGCCGTACCGCCATAGCTAATAAACGGCAAGGTAATGCCTTTTAGGGGCAACAATCCGATCATCGCCCCTATGTTGATCAAAGCCTCTACACTGATCCATGCCATAACGCCAATAACTACCAAGCGCGAGAAATCGTCAGGTGCACCTTCGGCAATTTTAGCCATGCGCCAGAAAAGATTGGTAAATAGCACAATTAATGTAACCGCACCAACAAAACCAAACTCCTCCGCATATATTGCAAAGATGGAATCATTGTCAGATTCGGGCAGATAGCCATAAGCTTGAGCCCCGCTGCCAAGACCCACTCCAGCAATGCCGCCGCTGCCAACTGCAATCAAGGCCTGGCACGCCTGATAACCACTGGCACTTGTACAGTTTGAGGTAGGATGCAAAAATGTTTCAATCCTAGCCAGACGGTAAGGAAATGCAATAATAGCTACGACTACCAGACCAACTACGATACCTCCAATCATCAACAGACGTTTTAGTGGCAGACCGGCCACAAACACCATAACACCCATAATCGCAATAATTGTAGCCGTTGACCCAAGATCGCTTTGAATTATCGACACCACAGCAGCAATTAATAATAGTGCACCGAGTATCGGGCGCATTGTTTTGGCAAAGTTCTTGATACTACTTTGTTTAATACGAATGTCAAGAAACCTGGCAAACCATATCAAGATCGCAAATATGACAAACTCTACCGACTCGAACGAGAACCCGGCAAATCGTACCCACCGGTGAGCGGGATAACTGGGATTTACTGGTAATATAATCGCTATCATGGTCAATAATGCCGCCCCGGCAATTAGCAGCTTATAGTTTGCGCGCCACTTCACAAGCGGCACCTTAGCGGTAATTGCGAAGGCCACTAAGCCAAGACCAACTGCTATGAACTGCCGCACCACATAATAGCTGCCACTGACACCGGTAGTTGCCGCCAGTGCTGGACTAATCGAGTAAATCAATACCAAACCTATTACTAATAGTACTAACATGTTGATAAGCAGCCAGCGATCTGGACGGTGCGCCCGTTTAGGCATCTCTTTTATTGCTTCAGTCGGGCCCAGCCATCGACGGTAGTACGTGGCAAGTTGATCAAGCATGGTATTATCTGCTCGCTAAGTAAGCAATAAGACCTAAGATTGCTGCCATCTGACCAAGGATCCAAAGTCGCATGGTAACTTTAGTTTCCGGCCAGCCAATAGCCTCAAAATGATGATGTATTGGCGAAGATAAGAACACCTTCTTACCATGACGTAATTTTTTGGAAACACGATTAATAATTACCGAGCCGGTTTCAATTACATATACCGCACCAATGATGGGCAAAACGTATATTGTATCCGTCTGCATCGCAATAATACCCAGAGCTGCACCAAGCGCAAATGAGCCTACATCACCCATAAAAAAACGTGCGGGATAAATATTAAACCAAGTATAACTAAGTAGCGCTCCAACTACCGTCAAACAAAAAGCTGCCAGCACGTATTTACCTTGAGCTCCACAGATGATGGTATAGGCTAAAAACGAGGATACCAGTAAACCTCCCGCCAGCCCATCAAGTCCATCGGTAATATTAACTGAATTAGCTGTAGCCACTACTACAAACCAGAATAAGACTACTATGCCGAAACCCAATCCAAGTTCATGAACTGAGGGCAAATAGATAGAGTGAACGCCAAGCTTATAGTAAAACCAAAAACCGCCCACTAAAGCAATTACACTGTACAGAAAGAACTTAATACCGGAACGCATGCCGGCAAATTTCTTGTTTACTCCCCGGATATTCATGATGTCATCGATCAGGCCGATTGCTCCGGCCCCAAGCATACCAGCCAAAGGTAACCAGGTTTGATCTCGTTTGAGATTAAAAATAAGGGTCACTATAGCAATTGCGACTATAAATATAATCCCAGCCATATTAGGGATATGGCGCTTATGCTTGGCCGCATGCAGCTGGTTATATACTGCAGACTCCCCACCACCCCATGATTCCGTCCGCTGTTTTTTCCACCACTGGTGTTTATATGCCAAAGTTGTGTAAATTGGCGTTAGAGCCATTGCGATTACGAAACTGAGGGTGCCCAGAAGCAAGATGTGCACTAAGTTATTTGTTTGGAAAGTAATGTGCTGCATTTTTAAGTTATATGTAAGTGCAAATCAATTATACCTTAGGAAAGTCATATTGGTGCTCTAATGAGTCTTTGGCGTCACAAAACCTTCGTTAATTAGCATATGAGCAATGTCCGCAAACACCGGCTGACCTCCAAACGAGCCGGCATAACCAGGTACACCAGGTTTAATGTTATAAACAACAATTAAATACTGCGGCGCATTACCACCGACGAAACCAATGTAAGTTCCATTGTAAACGTTCTTGTAGTAGCCACCAGTTGGTTTAGCGACCTGAGCAGTACCGGTTTTACCCCCGACAATATAATTAGGCGGAAAATTCATAAAGCTAAAACCCCCGTGGAAATAAGACTTGACAACACCCTCCATGAGCGGCTCAAGCTCAGGCCCAACATTAGGGCTAACCACATTGCGCTCTAGAACTTTGGGTTTTAAATTAGTGACATGTCCATTTGGCGAAATAATCTGGTTTACTAATGATGGTTGGTAGTAAGTGCCTCCATTGATAACGCTAGATAAAGCCGTGATTAGCTGTAAAGCCGTTAGGCTGACACCCTGGCCAAAGGCTGTATTAGCGTAACGCAAGTCAATACTTGGATCATTGAGATTGGCGGGAGGTACATAGCCAGACGCCTCGTAACCCTGCTGTATCCCTGTAGGTTGGCCTAGTCTGAAGTGATTGACCATGTAGTTGTGCCACGTCTCAATTCCTTTAGGTAGAATTTGTGTGCCGCCACGCTGCCCCATTTGCATCAGCATCCAAGTAGCGCCAGTATTAAGTGATAAAGACAAAATACTCTGAATATTCTGTTCGCGCGGTCCCCCGTCAATACTAATATCGTGAATATTGAAACCGTTAATTAGCCAGTGAGCCGGATCATAAAATGATTCGTTAGGAGTTATCGCTCCCACATTAAGAGCAGTAGAAGTAGTAAGCGTCTTCATAACCGAGCCCGGCTCAATCGGGTAATCAATCGCAGCATTTTGAAATATTTGCTGATTAGTCACATTTTGGTAATTTGCCGGGTTATATGTAGGATAGTTAGCCATGGCTACCACCTGAGCGTTATATGGATCCATTACAATTGCGCTTAAACCCTGACTTTTGGTTGACTTATAATCTTGCGCCAAAATTTTTTCTAATTGTGCTTGGATGCCGACATTAAGTGTCAAGACTATACTCGATCCCGATACTGGTGCAATTTGTGTATTCTGTTTGCTAGCTGCCAGCGGTACGCCGTTAGCGGCAGTAATCGCTTTTAGCATTCCCGATTTGCCAGCCAGCAAAGGATTAAGCGCCTGCTCAATCCCATATTCCCCTACTCCCTTTGAGTTCACAAACCCCAATACTTGTGCTGCCAGCGAACCGTCTGGATAAACCCGGTAGTCCTGTCCGGTAGTACCTAACCCAGGATCCTGCAATGCCACAATCTTTTGATTTTGAGACTGAGACAATTTGCGCGCAATCACTACGTACTGAGTATATTTGGCGGTTAGTAGCGGTATATAGCTAGTCGGGGTACCACCAATAATTTTGCTGATCTGATATGCCACCGTTTGCGGTTTTGTAATCAAAGGAGGATCGGCAAACAGCGTATAAAGTTTTTGGTTTAAAACGATTGGCACATTGCTATTGCCATCTTTAGCATAAATTAAACCCCGGGTTGCCGGTATTTCATATTGTTTGAGCTGGTAAGATAACGCCGCTTGGTGATAATGGCTGTACCTAATGACTTGTACATAAAACAGCTGGAAACCGAAAATAACCATAACAATAACGACTAAAACCGCCCAGAATCGAATCCTGCCTGAAGTATTGCTAAAATCAAAATGAAACTGTCCAGGCATAGCTCCTACTATAACTAATTAATAGCGGTGGCTGAAGGGGTTAATGGTACCATGCTCTTTGCCACTGAGCTATTCTGAGCACGACTAACAGATTGTAACTGAGCTGAAGTCACTTCCAGATTGGCGTTCTCAGTTTTAAGCTGAGTCTGTTGCTGTTGCAATGAATTTAAACTAAACCCATAAGCATTAGTTTTAGTCACCTGGGATAAGTAAAACAAGCCGAGCAGGCATGCCAACACGATAAGAATAATAGTATTGCTGATTGGCCCCAGAGTCTTAGCTCTTGCTTTAAGGCTTACCGTATTGCGATTACGGCCCGCAAACTGGGAGCGGCTCAATGCCAGCGAACTTGAATAAGTCATATTTTTATTTTTCCTTTTACCGGCTCTGCTCTTAACAAACAGAGCCGGAACTTAAGGCTTTAGATCACACGAACGTGGATCTTATACGCCCGGGAGTTGCTTTTTACCTGGATAGGCATTTGCTCTCCCCTTTCATTTTTGTTTCACTACGACACGCAGTTTTGCGCTGCGTGCACGCGGATTATTGGCTATTTCGTGAGGGCCCGGAGCGACCGGATGTTTGGTTAGTAGAATCAAAGCTGCATCTAAACGATCGCCTGATTCACTGGCAAAAAATCGTTTCACTATCCGGTCTTCCAAACTATGGAAACTGATGACCGCTATACGGCCTCCGGGAGCTAGCAGTTTAAGCCATATCGGCAAAGCTTCACTAAGCTGTGACAACTCGTCGTTCACGGCAATCCGGATTGCTTGAAAGGTCCGGGTTGCCGGCTGCTTCCGGCTATGTCCTGGCCAGGCCTTGCGAGCTAGTTCAGACAGCTCCTGAGTGGAGTTAACCGGTCGGTTGCGAACGATCAAGCCGGCTATCTGACGGTACCGCGGTTCTTCACCGTAGCGCCGTAAAATCTCGGCTAAGTCAGCTTCACTAGAACTATTGACAATGTCCCAAGCAGTTGTGGGCTGCCTTTGGTCCATCCGCATGTCCAGCGGAGCTGCTTTAGTAAAGCTAAAACCTCTACTAACCTCGTTAAGGTGCGGTGACGATACGCCTAAATCCGCTACAATCAAATCAAACTTCCGCCTAGCTTTTAACAGCTCGTCGCTGGCACTTAAGAAGTCTTGGTGCATTAGCTTGATACCATTGCCCCTAAATCGTTCATTAAGCGCTACTATAGCTTCGCCGTCTCGGTCGACTAAAACCGATTGACGATAGTTTTGGTTTTTCGCTAAAACCGCTGCCGCGTGTCCACCGTACCCGGCTGTGACATCTAAATAGCGTTCCCCTTTTTGGGGGTTCGTTAACTCTAGCAGCTCTTTTAGCAGAACTGGGGTGTGATTTTTTGTGTGAGGATTTTGGTGCATTTTCTTGTTTTTATTTTTGCAAGGTCACCTATCCAGCAGCCAACTTTTTGTTTTATGATTTTTGTTTTTGTTGGTTCATGAAAAGCCCGATGCAGAAAGTAAACTTTCTGCTAGCGATTCACGAAAGATTGAGAGACTTATGTGTGAGGTGGAGTTTTGGGAGGTGTTTTTGAGTAAAGAACGAGAACTTTTTAAAGTGGTGTTCTTTAAAGTCCACTTGTTGACTGCCGAATAGCTAAGCTCGAGGATAGTGTTCGTTTTTGCCGGATTGTTAAGGTGCCCTCGGGATAAGGTCGGCTTTACGACTTTGCCATTACTCGCCAGTATTGCCCGGCGCGCACTGCGACAACGTCTTTCTTGATGCCTGCATAATCCAATAAGTGCTGCTCCAGGTGAATGCGCCCCTGTTTAGCATCTAGTGGGCTCTCTATCTTGCCGCTGCGGAACTGAACGTTCAGGTCACCGGTTGCCTCATCGAGAATGTTCCCTTTGAGTGCCGGCTCCACAGCTTCGTCCCAAACCGTTTTGGGATAGAGATGCAGATACTGCTTAAAGCCTCGAGTAACAACTACCCCACTACTGAACTCGGCCCTGATCTCCGCCGGTATGGTTAACCGCTTTTTATCGTCAAGCCTGCGTTCAAAGTAATCGATTGTTGCCATCCCTTTATGTCTAATAGTGGTTTTTATTTTTATGGTTAAGCACTGTTTTGGCGCTTACCCATTTCAGCCACTAACGCGCACTATACTACCCACAATCACCCACTGCAACCCACTTATACACAAAAAAGTGGTGTTTTTGACACCACTTATCTGTTATTGCTTAGTTATTTATGTTTATGAATTGGCTTGGTACTGCGGAGGTAGCACCGGAACTAGTTTTTCTTCGCCTAGGTATACAGTGTAGTTGGGGTTTGGATTGATATGATTTGGGTTATTGGCGCTTTCTCGCGCTACAAGATTTTCTGTCGCAGCAAAGGCTGGCCCGTTCAAGTTTGAATCAACGCTTGTAACAATTTGACCGATGTTGGCGTTATTAGTGGATTCCACTACAACCGGTTCTTTGGGCATCTTTTCTAATTGACTCATGGTTGGAGTCGGGCCTCCATTTAATATGTCGTTGGCCTCAACATCTAACGCGTGCGCCAATTTCACTGCTGTACCGCCCATAACCATTGAACCAATCGCGATAGCTAACACACCTCGTTTTGTGAGGGGTATCGTTTTTTCTTTTTCGCGTAATCCTTTTTCCATAGTTATATTATATCATCCTTCCGTATGTTAGTCAACTGTTAGACTACTTAACCCTCTTATCGGCTTTGCCTAACCCAGTTGTCAAAAGGCTGCTACCATATACTTTACTGTTAAAGTTAATGACTTCATTGAATTGATCAGTGAAATACATTGGAGCAGCATTGGTTTTTATTGCTTTTATATTTTTTAGCACATAACTAGATTAACAAATATTCGTACTTTTGTCAATTAGGTTATGTTTAACTATGTTGTATTTTCTGCTAGTTTATCCAGCAACTGCATGTCCTCGTCTTCTAGGGCTATGCCGGCACTTGAAATGTTTTCTTCAAGATGATTCATTGAACTGGTACCCGGTATAGGTAAAATCGAGGGCGAATGATTTAGCAACCAGGCTAAAGACAGCTGAGCAAGAGATACCCGCAATCTATCTGCCAAGTTTTTGAATTTGTTACTGCCGGTTAGCTTTTCTTGACTACCAGCTAGAGGAAAATAAGGAATAAATGCTACGCGATGTTGTTCGCACAGTTTCAATATATCTTCGTGTTCGTGATTATATATATTGTAATTATTCTGTACTGATACAAAACGCCCCATATTTACTGCCGCTAAAAAGTGTTCGGGCTCGATGTTTGACAATCCAATATACCTAATTTTACCCTCACGTTGAAGTTCAAGAAGTGTTTTAAATGACTCTTCAAACGGCACCTTCGGGTCAACGGTATGCAGCTGATATAAATCAATCGTATCCAACTTTAGACGGCGTAAACTATCTTCACAAGCCTTTCGTAAATGCTTAGGTGAACAATCAGCCTGCCACCTGCCTGGACCTGAGCGGACTAAACCACCCTTAGTCGCGATTAAAAGGCCGCTGTAGGGGAACAGTGCCTCGGCTATTATTTCTTCCGATACGTATGGGCCGTAAGAATCGGCCGTATCAATAAAGTTTACCCCTAGTTCAACAGCACGCTTCAGCAAATGGACAGCTCCTTCTCTATCCTTAGGCGGACCCCAGATACCCTTTCCGGTAATTCTCATCGCCCCAAAGCCCAGCCGGTTTACCTCCAGGTGACCAATCCTTATTTGACCAGCCCGATTGGCATTGATTGGCACATGTTTCATTCTCGTTCTCCTGTTTTATCTGTATTAACAAATATACTTTTGATTTTGTTATTACAGCTATCTGTTTAGTTTAATTAAGAACCATCTCTAAACATATCACCATAAAAAATCCCACTTACAAACAGTTCAAACATTAGTTTGAGCAAATATTGTATTCATTAACCTATGCTTTTCGATGACTGATTAACTCCTTGCTTTCCTGATAAAGCTAATTAACTTAGGGTCTGCTTTAGCCCGCTCTAACGCCAGTATATCGTTAGAAGTAAATGTGCTGCCTTCATTTGTTTGAGACTCGGATTGAACGCGTTTATCGAAACTAAAAACGTTTTTATCGAGTTGTAACGATCGGCTATTAAGTCCTAATAAATATAACCCCTGAAAGCTTTTTAGGCGACTGAGCGCCACATACCCCATACCGTAAGTAAAACTACGACTAAGATCAATTTCCGCAGCGTCTAAACTCATCCCCTGACTTTTATGGATAGTTAGCGCCCAAGCTAATTTCAATGGCAGCTGTATGGCCTCAATAATTTTTCCATTGTCCAATTCTCGACGCCAACAATAAGCTTCAGCTAATATATGTTTGCCATTAGATTTTAGTTGAATGAATGGCCATCCGCGCTTAAAACCAACAACTTTACCCTGACTACCGTTAACAAACCCGCGTCGGTAATCATTCGCTACAAACATAACCTCCGCTCCCGTTTTTAGCAATAGTTCCTGCGGTACCAGCAGAGATTTAGTCCAATCTCCCTGCCCTTTCATAAAGTAAGCCATTACTTTACCGGGCAGCAAGTCTAGCTGCTGACGATTGATTACCGAAGCATCGCGATTGTGCGTTAGCAATCTTGTCACCGGGTAATGTTTAATGTCCTGGCGTTTAAGCAGCAGCCTAACATGCTGAGCGGTTAACCGCTGCTCACGCAGGGCGAGCAGCACCTCGGACAATTCATCGGCGGCAACCCGGTGTTGCTCAGCCAAATAACAGGCTTTAAAACCGGCATCTTGCCAGGCTTTAGCACTAAAGGCATAGGTTGGAGATCCACTGCCTACCGGCGGTAACTGAAAAAAATCACCACAGACCACAACCTGAAGCCCGCCAAACGGCTTTAAAGATTCTCTGGCTTGCATCAACAGATCATTCAAATCGTCCAGGGTTTCAGCACTAAGCATAGAAATTTCATCTATTATTAAGGTTTGCACATCATTTAATCGACGATTTATGTCGGGATTGTTCAGTAACCGCTCCCGTTCAAACCTATTCAGTAGTCTTCTGACGCCTATTCCGGACCATGAATGTACGGTCACGCCCCCGATTAGACTGGCAGCAATACCAGTCGAGGCACACACCGCAGTTTTCCTGCCTTGCCTATCTAAAGCTTTTATGAATCGTTCCAGCACATAACTTTTGCCGGAACCTGGCGGTCCGCTTAAAAAGACATTGGCGCCGGTTTTTAGTATCTCTAGAGCGCGCGCTTGCGTCACCTTACTACACCCCTTCTTACATTTAGGCCAAAAATTATAACCTATTACTGCAAGCAGCCGCGCGCTGGATTTCTAGTCCCGTGAGGAAGTGTTGCGTCGGCGATGGGGTCGATCCCTATACTCTAACTGCTGCCGCAACTGGTCGATTCGAATAATATAACTTTCCCAGGGTTTGAGTAGTGATGAATACTGCCAGTTAGGAGCCATAATATTTAATAATTTATTGCGATTCGCCAAATATTCTATTAAGCTCACGAAGTCTCCATCACCGCTCACAATAATGGCTTTATCATAATTTGGCGATTCTTTCATGGCGTATAGCACCAGATCAGCATCAATGTTGCCCTTGACTGTCGATTTATGCTCATTATCGTCTTTTTCACTTGGCACAGTAGGCTTCAGTGCGATTAAGTAACCTAACTCGTGCATATGCTCGTAAAGCGCTTCATTTTCGGCCATATAACCTATAAACATGAAGGCCTTAGTAACATTATAATTATCGTGCAAATAGGCCCTAAATGCCCGCCAATTCATTTTCCAACCAACTTTCTGCACACCCAGGTTTAAATTCTGACTATCTATAAATGCATAGACTATCGGTCTTTTTGTCCGCCTTTTCAGCACAGCCATTTTAGTGAAGCCTCGGCTTCAGAGTTGATGCTACATTATCTGCTCGAACCCTTATTTGCTTGGTCGTATCGCGGTCCCGTATGGTAACCGAGCGGTCCTTTAACGAATCAAAATCGACAGTAATACAAAACGGGGTGCCGATTTCATCCTGCCGCCGGTAACGCTTGCCAATATTACCATTATCGTCCCATAACACCATTAAGAATTCCTGCTTCAACTCTTCATATAGCTTGCGCGCAAAAGTTACCAGTTCGGGCTTGTTTTTCAGCAAGGGGCTGACAGCTATTTTATATGGTGCGACCGAAGGTTTTAATTTCAATACAATCCGCTCTTCACCACCGACTTTATCCCTGCTGAACGCATCGCTTAATACAGTGAGTAATAGCCGTCCGACACCTACCGAAGACTCAATTACGTAAGGTATGGTTTTCTGACCGCTGGATTCGTCTAAGATGCTAAGGTCCTTGTTGCTGAATTTGGCGTGGCTGCTTAAATCAAAGTCACTGCGATTATGTGTACCCCATAGCTCTTTCGCTCCAAATGGAAAATCAAAGTATATGTCATGGGCAGCTTTTGCATAATGAGCTCGTTCTTTTTGGCTGTGCTTATGCCAACTTAAGCTAGTTTCATTTACGCCTAAAATATCTACCAAAAAATGCCATGCAAATTGTCGCCATTGCTCGTAAGCTTCCTGTTGGTCGTCTGGGTAAATAAAATATTGCAACTCCATCTGCTCGAGCTCACGTACCCGGAAAATAAAATCCCGTGGTGAGATCTCGTTACGGAAAGCTTTACCGATTTGAGCGATTCCAAACGGTAACTTGGCACGCATTGTCTCTTTAACATTTAAGAAGTTAGTGAAAATCGCTCCGGCTGTTTCCGGGCGCAGATAAACCTTGGCCGCCTCATCCTCGACCGAACCCACCCAAGTCTGCATCATTAAGTTGAACTGCCTTGGCTCACTTAAAGGGTTGCCGTCAGGTGACTTTTTGCCTTTTAGCAGCAACGCCAGTTCCTTCAAGTCAGTCGTGTCAACCCCTGCTAATTGGTCGGCTCGGTAGCGCTTGTGGTTCAGTGTATCTTCAACCATCGGATCGCTGAACCCGGACAGATGTCCGCTCGCCCGCCATAGCTCGGGATGCTGAATAGTTGCACCGTCTACTCCGAAAACATTATCCTGGCGCTGTACAAAATGTTCCCACCAAAGTTGTTTAATATTGTTAACCAGTTCAACACCAAGCGGACCGTAATCATAAAAACCCGACAGCCCACCATAAATCTCGCTGGCTTGAAACACGAAACCTCTGCGCTTGGATAGACTGACAATGTCTTCGATCTGTAGTTTAGTCATAATAAATAGGATGAGAGTAGCTGATACTGTTTCAGATTATACCCTACCTAATCCCCAAAAACAGCTTAGACAATCGTAATTCTATAAACGACTGTTGCCTAAAAGTAGCGCTGACAGCGGCAAAAGATCACGCGCCAACTGCTCACCGCCGTTAATTCTGGAGGTAAGCTTCGGGGCGTCAGCTGCAAAAACAATGCGCCAAAACTTAATATGATCAGGCGAAAACTGGCCATCTGATTGCGCCAAAAAGGACATTTTATCCATATCGAAGCTAAACCGAGATTCTTTGGAAATGATTTGGTTTTGGTTGTCTGAAGTCAGATTGGGCATGTGACCTGAAATAAATAGCAGACGCGAATTAAACCATAGCCGGTGCAGTTCGAGCGGCAAATCAAGATCATTAAGGCCAACTAAAGCAGATCTTATTAATATAAAGTACTCCGCTTCAGCCTGATCCTCGGTACTTGAATTTATGATTTTAAGCAACTCGTAGCCCGACTGTACTCTCGATATATCCGATAATATTCGTGAAAAATGTTGCTCTAACCGAGAACTGGTTAAAGTAGCCAGTCCGCCACGGCCGAATATAAAACCTATGTCGCTTACACAAAACAGCTCAATACCACCAGCCAGCTTACTCTTAAGAGCCCGGGAGCCTTTAGCCAGTAAACGCAATTTGCCGTGTTCAGGAGTTATGACCGTGATTATCCGGTCACTCTCGCCGTAATTAATACGACCAAGTACTATAGCTTTAGTAGTTAAGTGCTTCACTGCCGTTTTATACAGCCATTACATTAGTTCGTATTGTATCATCTGGATGACACAGGTAGCATTCATACTTCTAGAGACAACACGTCCGATTATCGATATCGAAAATTAAGTGAGCCTCTATGACCTTTTGGCACAGCATCAATTGTAGTTCAAGCATAGCTTGTCCACTGTCTGCTTGGCCATGTTGCTCAATGTAACGTCCGATAACCTTTTCGTTCACACCAACAGCACTAA
>JAJYZG010000014.1 GCA_021800155.1 bacterium | reverse complement strand
ACGTGATAAAATCCATATATTAACAAGTAAGTTGGAAAGGACTCAGCGAGAACTTGGTTACCACTATTAGAAAAGCTCATGCTTAAACAGTACCTTTTGGTAACACTTACTTAATATCTAACGCGGTATTTGTATCGGTTTGTATCGGTTTGTATCGGTCCATAACATATTGGGCTCTGGCTAACATTAAAGTAGCAAATGCAGAGTTAGATAAATTAAAGACGGCTATACCTAGTCGTGAGAAGTTTTACGAACTCACCCGTTCATGTCTGAAAACTATCAATAGTACGAGGGATTTACTGGAACTAGACGCTGTCTTGAATGAAGTAGTGTTGAACCTACGGGCTGGTGATGATGTCGTATCCGTTATTAAGCTCAATAAACCATATGACATGCTTGTTGATTTAAGCAAAATATCACTTGGTCGAGTTCAACATATGCTACTCAAACTATTTAAGTATATAATCAAAAATCCATGTTCATCAGAAAAATTGCTCGATAAGCTCAAGTTATCTTTAGTCTGTAAGCCAAAGTTAATAGAAAATCCTGTCCTTTAACTAGCGGTAATTACTGGAATCGAGCTAAAGGCACGATCTCAATATCAAGTTTTAGGTTGGCTAACCGACTATCGTTAGTGACGAATTGATGTGCGCCATTCTCTAAAGCGGTTGCAAGGTGGATTGCGTCTGCTGACTTAAGTGACTTATGGATATACCTTAATTCGCCAGCTAGAATAGCCAAGGAGGCTGTAAAGTCATGTACATCAAATTGCGGATTAGCAAAGAAGTCAATTATCTCCATGCTATTAGGAGCCCCACTTCGTATTTCCATGAATGTAATGACTGGCACGCAAATAGAACCAGATGTTAATGCGTACTTAATAGCTTTCTCGGCAGTATTATAAAATTTTGAGTTCTTCTCAAGAAAGTAAATATATACGTTGGTATCAAGGGCTACCACAACTAATCCCAGTTTTTGTCACGCTGTTGACGAATCCAATCGGATGCATCAATTCCCTGTTGGCCCCATTTAGTATCTTTGGTTTTAATACTGCCGGCAAACATAGCTAGATTTTCAAAACCTGTTAACCGATCTGCTTGCCTAACAATAATATCTCCATTATCTGCAGCTTCGACCTGCATTTTCTGACCAGGTTTAATCTCAAGTTGCCTACGAACAGCTTTGGGTATGACAATCTGATACTTTGGTGAAACGGTGGTAGTCATAGATTTAAGTATATATAAACGTAAAACTTTCGTCAAGTTTCGTAAAACGAAATACTGGTCGGGGATAGAGGACTCGAACCTCCGACCTCCGCGTCCCAAACGCGGCGCGCTAGCCAACTGCGCCAATCCCCGGATATTCAGGGGTAAGTATAGCAAAAGATTTGCTATTTAGTTGTAAACCAGATTAATTGATCTGGCTGAGACTGCATTGCCGTGCCTAGGATCAACTTGAAACCAAAATGCATTCAGTTGCCACGGTTTAGCTTGCTCAAGCTCATTGGAGACCACTACATCATCACGCCAGCGAGCAATGATTAAATCGGTTTTAACACCTAAACTTGAGTTGAGCGTTCCGACCATACCGACATCGGTGATATGTGCAGTTCCTCTAATTAAAACCCTGGCATCTGCTGTAGGAACGTGCCAATGATCGCCAATCACAGCACTAACCTTACCGTCGAGATACTGCCCTATAACAACCTTTTCACTGCTAAAGTCACCGTGAAAGTTGACGATAGTAGCCGCTTTGGCGACTCCTTTCTCTGCTTCCAGAATCCGATCAACTGTTTTTAGCGGGTTATCCAGTTTTAGCTGGCTATCGCGGCCAACGGTTTGCCCGAGCAAACTTATCACCAGCACCTTGCCGAAAGGTGTGATGGTATATTTATAGCCTAATCCGGGTGTTGTTCCTGGATAGTTAGCTGGCCGGATAATGGGAATGTCCGGGTCAGATAGAAGTGGCATGATTGACTTTTGCCACAAAGACCAGTTGCCGCCAGTGCAAAAATCCACTCCCGCATGTCTTAACCTAGTAAAATCTTCCGGGGTAATTCCTCTGCCTTCGCTGACATTTTCAGACTGCACTAAACAGAAGTCTATCTGAAATTTAGATCGCAGTTTTGGTAGCTCGGATTCAATCAGCGCAAGCCCCGGGCGGCCCATTACGTCTCCTATATAGAGAAAGTTGATTTTATTTGGCGAATTCAACCGCTCTGGTTTCCCGAATTACATTTACTTTAATGGTGCCTGGATACTGCATCGAGGATTCAATTTTAGTCGCTATATCGCGGGCCAGACGAATCGCATTTAAGTCATCGACCTGCTGAGGCCGCACGAATACTCTTACCTCCCGACCAGCACTAATAGCGTAAGATTTATCGATACCGCTAAAGCTACTGGCAATGTTTTCCAGGTCCTTCATTCGTTCAGCAAAATTTTCAGCGCTAATATTACGCGCTCCTGGACGGCTGGCGCTGATCGCGTCAACTACCCGGATGACAAGCGCTTCAACAGTAGTCGCTTCTATGTCGTCATGGTGCTGTTCGGCCGCCAAAGCTACTTCTTCCGGAGCACCATACTTGCGTAACATTTCGCCCGAAATATGATGGTGTTTACCTTCCATCTTGTGTGTTAAAGCCTTACCCAGATCATGCACCAAAGCGGCATACTTAACTGTTTTAACATCCGCACCAACTTCTTCGGCAATCATACCGGCAATATGTGCCATCTCAACCGAATGCTTGAGTACGTTTTGACCATAACTCGTGCGATATTTAAGCTCGCCTAGAAGATGTAATACTTCTTTTGGTATGCCAATAATACCCACTTCTCTAGCAGCATCTTCGCCGGCTCGGACAACTTCTTTTTCAACGTTCTTCTGAGCCTTTTCTACTACTTCTTCTATGCGGCCCGGGTGTATGCGTCCGTCTTTCATTAGCATTTCTAACGCCTGGCGGGCTACTTCACGACGGACAGGATCAAACGAACTAAGCACAATGTAGCCCGGGGTATCGTCAACCATAATGTCGACACCGGTTGCACGCTGCAATGCCTGGATATTACGTCCTTCCTTACCTATAATCCGCCCTTTCATCTCTTCATCCTCAAGCTTAACCGAAGTAACTGTACGCTCAGCCGTTACTTCACTGCTCATCCGTTCCATTGCGGTTGTGATAATTAAAGCCGCGGATTCTTCAGCCGTATCCTTTGCCTCGTTTTGGAGTTTGGTAATCAGACCTGTCAGATCCTGTTTAATATCGCGCTCAGTCATCTGCATTAGCTTCTCGGCAGCCTCAGCTTTGGTCAGCTTGGCAATTTTTTCTAGTTTTTCCTGTTGTTTAATGCGTATGTCTCTAATTTCATCTTTAAGTTTTTCTATTTCATCCTCACTGGCGCGCAATTTTTGCGTCCTTTTATCTAATTCATCGAGTTTTTTGTCAAGCGACTCTTCCCTAATCACTAAACGGTTCTCAAGATCCTTGAGCTCTTTGCGGCGGCTTTGTTCGTCGCGGCGGGCTTCTTCGGCAACTTTAGCAGCCTCTTCCCTTGCCTGTGCAATGAGTTTTTCTGATTCTTTCTCAGCTTTAGCTCGTTCTTTTTCTACTTTAGCCTCTAAGGTCTGGGTTTTTTTTCGCTGAATTAGGATGCTCCCACCAAAGCCTACGCCAAGGCCAACCACAGCTAACACTATGGATAGTATTACCATCATGCTTCCTTTCTAGTTTTCAAGGCCAATATAAAGACGTATCTAAAATTGGTTTTTAGCAACAATCGCTATCACTTCTCTAGTTAAGCTGCGACCAATTTTATTAAGTCTAATTGTGAGCCCTAAAATATCTTAAATCACGGTTATTATCAGGGGGCCTGACTTTTAAGAAATGTCTCTCTAAAGAACAAGCTCAATCTTAAATATAGCCTCGGCGTCAAAACTAGTCAATTGTATGCATTAAAAATATGGGCTATTTGCGCGGAGTAGTAATTTTTGCAGCTGCTCCATAATCTGGCACAACAATATATTCATTATCACCGCTAGTCAGTCTGTTTAGTGCTTGCTGCTTCCAGTTGCTGCCGCTTGACTTAACCACTGCTACTTGAAGGCTGTAAGCAAGCGCATTAGCCAAGCTGATACCGATTCTTAAACCAGTAAAGCTACCGGGCCCGCCATAAACTCCTATGCCGTCCAGACTATTTAATGTTTTATTGGCGCTAGACAGAAGCCGCTCAATCTCTAAATTTATTGTTTCAGCAAGATTTTTACCCGCCCTCCAATAATGCTCGGCTAGTTTATGGTCTTGTTCATACAGATAAAGCCTGGCTCTTTCCTGGTTGGTCTTAAGCAGTAACACTAGCATTAAGTCTCCTCTTCGAAGAGATAAGCAAAACGTTTAGGATGGTTCGCGTAAATCTCACGCATATTGAGGCCCAGGGTTTTGAACTTCAACCCTACTACATCATTCGGCAGAACATTTTCAACCACATTAGCCCACTCAATTACTACTACCGTCAAGGGATCGGCCATGGCTTCAGCCAGCATATCTTTTAGAATACCCGGGTCATTTAGGCGATAGAAGTCAAAGTGTGCTAATGAGAAATTCTGGCTTTTATAATCGTTACGAATTGTGAAACTGGGACTGGTAACTATATCCTCGCTGCCTGCACCAGCCGCAAGCCCTTGCATAAATGTAGTTTTGCCCCCACCAAAATCAGCTATTAGTTTGATGACTTCGCCCCCCTTCAAACGCCGCCCGATTTTTGCAGCATATGCACGAGTCGTTTCCGGTCCGTCAAGAGGACCACTGGTTTGGTTCAGAAATTGATCCATTGGTTTAAATATTATCCTACAGTACTATTAACATATCAGTGGCATGAGCCATCTGCCTAGGACTATACTAGAGCTATATGCTAAAACTAAGTTCGGCTCTTATCAACAAACCAGTGCTTTCACTGCGCACCGGGTCTCCGATTGCTCAGGTCGTGGCTCCCGTCATCAACCCGGATAATCTAAAGATTGAGGGTTTTTATTGCACTGACCGTTTCAAAGGCACAACCAGTATATTGCTATACCAAGATATTCGCGAACTTCTGCCAAAAGGTTTCATCGTTAATGACCATGACGTACTGAGCGACCAGTCAGAATTAATTCGGCTTAAGGAAATTCTGGATCTTAATTACCAGCTGATAGGCAAACAAGTCATAACTGTTTCGAAAGATAAAGTTGGTAGGATCGGCGACTATGCGGTTGAAATTGAAACGATGTACATTCAAAAACTTTATGTCATGCAATCGCTGCTTAAAAGCTTCACTGGTGGGAGTCTAAGTATCGACCGTAGTCAGATTCATGAAGTCACAGATACCAAGGTTATCATTAATGATCTACTGAAGCGTTCGCCAATTACCGCACCGGTGGCCGCCGCCTAAACTCGGGTTTACCGATTGCTTTGACGATATCGCTGTACGCAAAGCCCTGCCGTAATAGATAGCGAAAAAAGCGGTCTTGTTCACCAGCGTATCGTGCCTGTTTTTGACGTACTAATTGCTCCAACGCCGTATTATCATCATAGCCAACCGCTGAGATTGATTGCTTAATCACCTTAGGATCAAGCTGTTTGGTTTTAAGTTTCAGCGCGAGCATCCGGCTACTAAGCGGCTTTAAAGTTAACGCATCGTGAACAAACGCATCGGCCAATTTAGTTTCGTCAATGATTCCAAGTTGTTCCAATTTCTGAATGATTGCATTAGTATTATCAAGCGCACATCCGCGCCTGCGTAAATAGTGCTTAACTTCGGCTTTTGAGCGCAAACGACGGTCTGCATACGCCGTAGCCGCGAAATAATGTTGATTGTATGTTATGCGGTTGACAAGTTTGCTGTATGTTTGCTTGGTCATCGCCCGTCCGAGCGCTAACCCAAGCTCAAATATCTCTTCGGCCGTAACATAGCCTAAAGGCTTGTTGTCTACACTTAACCAGTAGCGCCCAGGACGATTATGGCTTGGGGCAATAGCAGTAATCTTCATAACCGGGCAACTCTAGCTATTTATAAGTTATGCATCTTTAGCTTGCGCGGTTATGGCTTTTGTTAATTCTTCCAGAACATTGGGATTAGCCTTAAGGTAAGCCTTGGCTGCTTCCCGACCTTGGGCAATTTTCTCTCCCTTATATGAATACCAGGCTCCGGTTTTCTCGACGATACCCCTTTCAGCTGCTAAATCTATCACATCGCCGGTTTTGGACATTCCTTCGTTATACATAATGTCAAACTCAGCCTCCTTAAACGGCGGTGCTATTTTATTCTTGACAACTTTGACTCGCGTGCGATTACCGATAACTTCATCACCCTGCTTGATCTGCCCGATCCGGCGAATATCCATCCTAACCGATGAATAGAACTTAAGGGCATTACCGCCAGTAGTGGTCTCAGGATTACCGAACATCACACCTATCTTCATTCTGATCTGGTTAATGAAAATAACCGTGGTTTTAGAGCGAGAAATAACACCAGTCAACTTACGCAGCGCCTGGCTCATTAACCTGGCCTGCAGGCCAGGTAGGCTTTCTCCCATATCTCCTTCTATTTCAGCGCGCGGTACTAGTGCGGCAACTGAATCGACTACCACAAGATCGACTGCATTGGATCGAACCAACGTTTCAGTGATTTCGAGCGCTTGTTCACCATTATCTGGCTGAGACAAAAGCAGGTTAGCTACATCCACACCGATACGCCTGGCATAACTAGGATCAAGCGCATGTTCGGCATCAATAAAAGCTGCATTTCCACCATTTTTCTGAACCTCAGCGATAGCATGAAGTGTCAAAGTCGTCTTACCGGAAGACTCTGGTCCGTAAACCTCAACGACTCGCCCTCTGGGAAGTCCGCCCCCTAGCGCCAAATCAAGCGACAGTGCGCCAGTTGAGGTAAATTCTACATTTCCTTCAGGGTGTGTCTCTCCTAGTTTCATGATCGCGCCTTTACCGAATTGCTTCTCTATTTGCTCCAAGGCAACACCAAGTGCTTTTGCCCGGCCATCACCGGCAGTATTGTTGTCTGGCTGAGTTTTAACCTTAGGCGCGGTTTTGGTTTGCCGCATTGTCACGACCCTCCTAAAATAAATCAAATCAGTTTAAGTTCATAACCTAATATACGTCTAGTTGACAATTAGCCAAAGCTTAAGCGCTAGTGACTTAAGAATAACTTCAGTGCAACTGGAGTAAAGCACTAGAATTTTGTTATACTAGTTTTAGACTATTAAGAGAGTGTTAAACCCCTAAAAGCAAACATCATGCGCATATCTGACAAATTAGTTGAGGACTTCCTCAAAAAGAGCGGTAAGGTTAATGCTGACCAGTTGGGTCAATTAGTTGAACAGGAAAAGACCGAAAAACGTCCACTACAAGATTTAGTGGTTAATGGCAATATCTTAAGCGAGAAAGAATTGACCAGGCTGTACGCCGAGGCCGTAGATGTCCCGTTTGTTGAGCTGAACCCGAAAGACATCAAGAAGGAACTGCTTACGGCTCTGCCGGAACGGATTGCCCGTCAATATAATGCTATTGCATTCGACACAGATGAAGATGGCGTGCGCTATGTTGCTATGGCCGATCCGGACGACGTTCAAGCCCTCAATTTCCTTCAGAAACAACTTGGCACCTTAAAGGTATATATCGCGCCGGAGAGTCAAATTAAAGCCGCGCTCGATACTTACCGTGGGAATATCGAGGGTGAACTAACCAAAGTCATTTCAAGTGATGAGCTGGAAGCCGCCGAGGAAACAGGAGAAGAGGAGGAGGTTGACGCTAACGATCTCAAGGAAGACTCGGCAATTGCACAAACAGTTAACCTCATTATTGAATACGGGATAAAGGCTGGGGCTAGCGACATTCACATTGAACCGCGCGAAGGGTTCATTATTGTACGTTACCGAATTGACGGCTTGCTTCGAGAGGCTAACAAATTACCCCGGAGGGTACTGAGCGCACTTGTTAGCCGTATTAAAATTCTCGCTAATTTAAAGATTGATGAGCACCGTGCGCCACAGGATGGGCGTTTTAAGATTGAAGTAAGCGGACAAGTCTATGCACTTCGAGTGTCAACTTTACCGGTCGTTGACGGCGAAAAAGTGGTAATGCGGATATTGAATGAATCCACTAAGGCGGCCAGCTTTGAGGAACTTGGTTTTTGGGGCCATGCCTTAGGAACCCTAAAGCAAAGTATTGTACAGTCAAACGGCATGATTTTAGTAACCGGTCCGACCGGGTCAGGCAAGTCGACTACTTTATTCAGTATACTGTCGATGCTTAACACCCCTAGTGTCAACATTTCAACTATTGAAGACCCTGTTGAATATCGCATACCAGGAGTCAACCAAACCCAGGTCAACCCGATAGCCGGCATGAGTTTCGCAAACGGGCTGCGTTCGCTGCTGCGCCAGGATCCGAATGTTATCATGGTAGGAGAAATCCGTGACAGCGAAACCGCTGATCTGGCGGTCCAGGCCGCCCTAACTGGGCACCTGGTGTTTTCGACGCTTCACACTTCCGACGCCGCTACCAGCCTGCCCCGTCTGCTGGACATGAATATTGAACCTTTCTTAATTGCCAGCACGATTAGGGTGGTAATCGGCCAACGCTTGGTGCGCAAGCTATGCACTGAGTGCCGTGAACAATATGCACCCGATAACGGCACAATATCGCGCATTAAAGTTGCGTTTAACCTTAATAGTGACCAGGATTTTGCCCGTATACATGAGCTTGAGATCCAGGCCTTAAAGGACGGTGTCGGAACCGCAGCTACCGGTGGTAAGGAAGTCAAAGATTACAGCAGCAGCGAACGTGCTATTAACCGGTTGTTTAAAGCACACGAGGACGGCTGCAATAACTGTAATCACACCGGCTATAAGGGGCGCATCGGCATTTATGAAGTATTGGAAAATAGCCTGGAAGTCCAAAAAGCAATCCTGGCTAATACTTCAAGTGAAGAACTTGAGCAATTAGCAATAAAAAGCGGAATGATTGGTCTAAGACTGGATGGTTTCGTTAAAGCACTGCGCGGACAGACGACACTCGAGGAAGTCCTGCGTGTAAGTTCGAGCCAGTAAAGGCGCTCAATATGCCCGAATACACTTTTACTGCGCGCGTTAAAAATGGCGAGATACAACGTGGTAGGATTAATGCCAAGAGCAAGGACAGTGTATATTCCGCACTAAGGAGTCGTAATCTTGAACCAATTATCGTCGAAGAGAAAAAACGGGGCGGGCTTAACATGGAGATTACTCTTCCCGGAGGCCACCGCGTCAAATCCAAAGACTTAGTTATTTTTACGCGTCAGATGGCCACATTGATCGATGCCGGGGTACCGATTCTTAGAACCCTAGTTCTTTTAAAGGATCAAACTGAATCACCTGTCCTACGCAAAGTCTTAGAAGATGTCATCGCCAGTGTGCAGGGAGGCGAAAGTTTAAGCTCAGCGATTGCCAAGCACCCTGAAGCATTCTCGGCTATTTATATCAATATGGTAAGAGCTGGTGAAGCGGGAGGCATCCTGGATAAGGTGCTCGAGCGTCTTGCTTACCAACAAGAAAAAGATTCGGCAATCAGAAGCAAAATCCGCGGCGCCATGATCTATCCAAGCGTAATTTTTACTGTGACTATCATTGCTTTCTTTATTCTCATGACTTTTATTGTGCCAAAGATTGGCAGCATCCTGGCGCAACTAACTGGCGGTAAGTCCAAGCTACCGATTTACACCCGCATATTGCTTTCTTTAAGCCACGTCATGAAGTCCCCTGAATTTATCTTCAGTGTGATTGTTGGGGTGCCGGTAATTGTCATTTTATTCCGGCACTACAAGAAGACCCCTAAAGGCCGTTATGCCTGGCATTCATTATTACTAAAACTACCTGGGGTAAAAAACATCATAGTCAAAACTGCTGTCGCCAGGTTTGCGCGGATTTTTGGTTCATTAATGGCCGCCGGCGTTTCAATCGTTGAAGCCATCAACACGACAGCCGGTGCCATCGGTAACGCTGTCATTGAAAAAGAACTGGTTGATTGCTCGAAAGCTGTCCAGGCTGGCGGCAGTTTTGCAAGCGAGCTGGCTAAAAAACCGCACTTCCCCCCTATAGTCGTCCAAATGTTGGCAGTCGGTGAAGAGACCGGCAAAACCGATGAGGTAATTGTAAAAGTCGCCGAGTTTTATGAAGAAGAGGTAGACACTGCTGTAGCTGGAATCTCATCAATCATTGAACCGGTCATGATTATAATGCTCGGGGCGATAGTCGGCTTAATCGCGGTCAGCGTTTTCGGACCGATCACCAAAGCCGAAACCAGTCCAACCGGAATACTAATGAATGTCAATAAACTGTTGACATTCGTTTAAGCATAAGAAATAATTGTACATGACAGATAAAAAGTAAAAAATCTGGTCAGTTAGCAAGCAACAATTAGAAAGGTGGGATAACAAAACCATGTTTAAAAAATTAACGGACAAGGGTTTTACCCTTATCGAGCTACTGATTGTGATTATCATAATCGGTATACTGGCAGCCATTGCCTTTGTGGCCTATAACGGTGCCACAAATAAAGCCAAACAGGCGGCAGCTCAATCAACCTTGGCTGAAGTACAGCACCAGTTAGCTATTTACTATGCCGACCACAGCTCTTACCCGGCGGTTAATGCCACGGCTACAGCTCTAACTTGCACCAACCAAACCTCCTCAACCTCAGCGACATCAACGCTCTATGTCAATTACTGGCTTGAGAGTAGTGAGGGAAGCAATAATTACGGTCTGTGTAACTCCTTCACCGATGGTAATGGATACACCTACGCCGTCACTCCTAGCGGCTGCGGTGATACCGTTTCCTCAACTGGAGCAATAACTACTGGTAGCACAGCGTGCACCGGGTATATCTTAACTGCCACGACCACGGCCGCTCCAAACGGTCAAATCCAAGTCACTAACTAAATAAAATAGCTACTGACCAATAAACCGCTTGGGTTATAAGCTCAAGCGGTTTTATAATGAAGCCTGAGGCCAAATCTAAAAAACATGAATTACCTAAGGGTGGAAAAAATTAAGTACGATGAGCAGGGGTTAACGTTAATCGAGTTGCTGATCACGCTTGTAGTGTTTGGCATCGCGATTGCGAGCTTAAGCACACTGTATTATGAAATGCAGGTTTCGCAGGTAAAAACCACCCACTACGAACTGGCAGTTAATGCCGCCCGCACGGAGATAGAAGATCTTAGAAATAACGGATATAACTCGCTCTCGTCTAGCAGTCCGCCAGCCTTCCCAAGCAGTCTACTCGCCGGTTTGCCAGCTAATGCTCAAGGCACGGTTGCGGTATCTAACCCAATGCCCAGCCTCAAAGAAGTTAACGTCACCATCACCTACAGTGATTACGGACAAGCCCAAACCGTAATACTAAGTTCGGATATCGGGATTATTGGCATTAGTTCGAGTTGAGTAAAGTTATGCATAAAAGAAAGCTAAACCCAAACGGATTCACGCTCATTGAACTGTTAATTGTTATAATTCTGATCGCCATTCTATCGCTTGCCATCTCTAACTTTATTGCCGACTGGCTGCAAACGGCTACGGTAAGCCAGGCTGAATCTAATCTGTTGTCTAATGCTCAGCTAGCACTAACCAAGGTGACAACGGATATCGAACTATCCGGAAGCGTCGACACGACCAACCGCTGGCCGGACCCGAACGGTCCGGGGGGTAATCCGTATGGCTGGACATCTAGTAGTAGCGTGCTAATCTTAGCTAAAGTAGCTATCAACAGCAGCGGCCAGCCAATATTTACTGATAACTCTGATTATGTCACCTTAAAGGACGACGAGGTCTACTTTTTGTCCGGAACAACTCTATACCGACGCACGCTGGCTTCTGGTGAAGATGGCGACATAGCCGTAACTACCTGTCCGGCTTCCGATGCCACCGCCAGCTGTCCACCGGATAATGTCGTGGCTACCGGTGTCAGTAATTGGTCAGTGTCATATTATGATCAAAATGGCGATTCGGTTTCGCCAGGTAACGCCCGATCAGTTCAAGTATCGATTACACTAAGCTCGGATGCCGGGGGGCAACCGATCAGCGAATCTTACACAACACGGATGGTATTTAGAAATGATTAAACAAAGCTTGTTAAAACGGTTTGAACGAATAAGGAGTAATAACGAAAGCGGCTGGTTTTTGGTCTCGACTATCATTATTGTATTGTTTTTAACTGCTATTGGGTTGACAGTTCTGGCCTTATCATCAAGCGAGTTTCAATTCTCGCGCCAACAGCTATATATACAAGGTGCCGAATTGACAGCTGAGGCCGGTATAGAGCAATCAGTTGCACAACTTAACCAAAACAGTGACTTCGGTGGTTATACCACACCTACGGTTTTCTTCAACAATGCAACTCAAGGCTATGGTGTTTTTACGGCGACAATCTCACCTATGCCGAGTAATGCCAACGGCAAGCTTATAACGTCTACCGCCTATGTCTATAACTACAATGATCATTCACAGCTACTGGCTGAACATGGAGTTGAAGTTACCGTTATTGGCACGTCGACGCCGGGAGTGTCAGTAATTAGCGGACCGGGCGGCTTGATTCTTTCGGGCAGTGCCGCAATTACTAATTCAACATTGGATATCAACGGCTATATTGATATGAGCGGTAGATCAACTATCGGCACACCATCCGTGCCATCAACTGTCAATGTTGCTGATTACTGGTGCCCGCAAGGATCAGACCCCGGCAGTACATATCCGAGCTTGTGTCCGTCAACTATCCAGCCGATAAGCTTGGAAGCCGATACCTATATATATGGAACTGTTTGTGCTACCAATCAAACGTCAACCGGACCTAACGGCGATGAAATCCAAGGCGGCAGCACTGGCAAGGGTTTAGAAGTAGGTTGTACTGCCAGCCCGGTGAGTATGACTACATATAACTGGCAAGCTCAGGAAACAGCGGTCACGACAACCGCCAGCGGCACTTCTGGACAATATGCCTGTAGCGGTTCCGGCAGCGTCACCTTCCCTGCTAACATCGAGCTGACGGGAAATGTTGATTGGGGCAACAGTTGCACCTACGACATTACAGGAAACATCTTTATCAACGGCAACCTAACGATTGGCGGTGCAACTCAAATTAAAATAGATAATTCGCTTGGTACAACGATGCCGGTTGTACTCGTTAAGGGAACAATTAATGTTGGCGGGAGTGGTGCAATCATTGAGAATTCAGACAATACCGGAGCAGAATTTATATCAATAGACAGTAATGACTCATCGTGTAATACCAGTACTTCGAGCTGCTCTACCATCACCGGAACGGCTTTATATGATACGCAAACCTTTAATACCATAACTGTTGGCGGTGCCATTCAGGTTCAAGGCTCAGTTTTTGATGCCTATTGGGGAGAAATCACGTTGGACGGCTCAGGCATAATCGGCGGAGCGGAAGGACAAACTATTAACATGAGTGGTACCGGCACAATAACTTTTGGCACTGAGCTGAATTCGGGATCAACTACCTGGAATATTACCAGCTATGAGCCTTATAATGTGCCTGGGTGATGAAAAGAATTAAAGTTAACCAGTCCGGGTTTAGTTTCATTGAAATATCTATTGTAATACTGGGCATAATATTTTTGGTTGCCATAGTTGCCTATACATATGATGGGATCAAAGCCAGATCAAGGAACAATATACGGACCACAGACATCAGGCAGCTACAGGTATACATAGAGACCTTCTATTCGCAAAATACTTTCTACCCGAGCCGGGCCGACCTTAACAGCCCCTCCTGGCGGGCGACTAATATTAAGAGCTTCTCAATAGCTGCCATGACCGACCCGCTTTGGACTAGCACCAATAAAGCCTGCACCGTTAATACTATGCCGATCCTCTTAAAGCATAGCGAGAAAGGATGTTACGGTTATAACCCGACCAATAACGGCATAAGCTGCGAAAAGAATGATACGACCTGCGATAAATATACTCTTAGCGCCACACTTGAGGCCGGCGGGGGAGTATATATTAAGACTCAGTTGGATTAGGTGAGCTCTATCAACTATACTAGTCATAAGCAATAAGGCGGATGCTTGTGGGCAGCATTGATAATAAACTTCCATATTTTATAACAGCCAAGCCATTATTTGGGTTAGATATTGGCAATGGTTCGCTTAAAGTTATGCAGACCGAGCAAGGGCCTCAAACCGATGCCGTCGGCAGCAGTGCCAAACAGTTATCAAGGTTGATCGGCTATGGCAGTGCACGTTTTGATAAGGCCGCGTTAAATAACGGTGTTGTAGTTAAACCTGAGGTTATTGCCGCAAGCGCTAAAAAACTCTTTGCAAATCATTTGATAGGTGATATTACAACGCGCCGTGTTGCCATGACCATACCCTCATACCGCACTTTTACACGCAGCCTAACCCTGCCGGAATTGACATCGAAAGAACTTGATGAAGCGATTAAGAATGAAGCTGAGCAATATATACCGGTGCCTCTCGATCAGCTTTACATTGATTACGAACTAATCCGAAGCACCAAAGATGAGCACGAATTCCTGGTAGTTGCCGTGCCAAAGGAAATTGTCGATTCTTATCTTGAGCTGGCTGCCATTATGGAACTAGAGCCAATGCTAATCGAGACGACTATGAGCTCCGCGGCGCGCCTGTTCTCTCATGATTATCAGAGTGATGTGCCGACTGTCATCATTGATTTCGGTTCACTATCAAGCGATATCAGTATTGTTGACGGCAATATGCTGACAGCGTCGACCGTACAAGGCGGCGGCGAAAGTTTTACTAAAACCATTCAGCAGACGCTCCATGTAACTCATGAAGAAGCACACGTCATAAAAGTACGTTACGGTTTGGGCGTCAGTAAACGTCAGGATGAGCTTAACAAAGGCCTGCAACCACTACTTGAACAAATAACCAAAGAAATCCGGCGATTGATCCGCTATTATGAAGAACACTATGGTAGTGAGCGTCCGATTTCACAAATGGTTACCCTGGGCGGGGGTAGCAATATACCGGGCTTAAACGAGTACCTGACGGATCGGCTCCGCTTAGCCGTAAGGCCGTGTGATCCCTGGCAATACCTTGATGTTGAGCGTGGCTTTAGACTGCCGGATCACGCCGATAAGTTAATGTTTGCTACAGCAGCGGGATTATCGATGGCCAATCCCAAGGAGGTGTTTTAAGCAATGATTAATCTGCTGCCTCCTGCAACCAAAAAATCCTACCATTACGCCTTAATCAACGATCGCTTGATAGTTTGGATTATTGCGCTGATGATCGGGCTGGCAGGCTTAGGCGCCATTGGTACGTACGGATGGGTTAGCTTGCATCGTGACATCACAACAAATTCGCAGCAAGTCAGCACACTCACCCAACAACTAACCTCCGACCACCTAAATTCGGTGGAACAGCAGGTGCAAACGATCTCAAATGACTTTACTTTAGTGGTGAAGGTACTCTCTCAGGAAGTTCTCTTCTCAAAGCTACTCACTAAAATGGCAGCCGCTATGCCTAGTGGCACTAGCCTGACAGCACTCAATGTCAGTAATACAACTGGGGGGTCGGGATTAGATATAACCGCAGAAGCAGCTAATTACACAGATGCCGCTCAGGTTCAAGTCAATCTATCAGATCCCTCCAATGGCATCTTCTCGAAATCGGACATTGAGAATATAAATTGCAACTCCGGCAATATTCAAAACCTGGTCTATCCGTGTACAGTCAAGATCAGAGCCCAATTCGCCACCAATAACCAATTCTTATTTATTAACCAAAAAGGGCCATAGAAATGAAAGATAAAAAACTTAGGCCTAAATTTAATGCCAAAACGGTCAATCGTCTGATGCTAGCTTTAATCGGCATCTTGATTATAGCGGCATTGGCCGGCACTTATGAAATTACAGGGCTGCTTAAAACCAAGTCCACTGAGTTAGTCAGCCTCAAGGCTAAAAGTCAAGCGCTAACTGAAGAACAATCATATCTAATATCCGCCAAGCAAGAAGTTGCCCGCTATGCGTCTCTTCAACAAATTACCGAAAGCATTGTTCCTCAAGATAAGGATCAGGCTCAAACTGTGCTAGAGATAGTTAAGTTAGCGCAGCAAAATAATATTTCGTTAACAGGCATCAGTTTTCCGGCTTCAACTTTAGGCAGCCCAGCTGTAGCCGCTAATAGTACTCTATCGCTATCACAACTGACACCCGTTAAGGGTATAACCGGAGTTTATGTTTTGCCGATCACCATAAACAACAGCCAATCGGGCAGCGGAGTTAGTTATAGCAGCTTCTATAATTTTTTGACTTCACTCGAGCAAAACCGCAGGACTTCTCAAGTTACCGGGCTCAGCATTCAACCGCAATCAAACGGTGATATTAATTTCAGTTTAACAATAAACGTGTATATTAAACCGCAATGAGTGAAGACATCGAAACCGAACCGGTAAAAGCAAAGCTTAACCTAGCGCAAGCATCACGCAAGATCTGGGAGCGGGTTCGACCTTTCCTCTGGCTGATACTGATAGTTTTCTTCATAGTACTGTACGGTTACCTTTTACTAAGGATTAATAGTTTCAGCAGCACCAAACCGTCAGTTTTACAGATAAGCAGCGATTATAAGGCGACAACACCGCCAGCCATCAATCCGTCAATCGTCAAGCAGCTCAATAATTTACAAAATACTTCTGTCAGCGTTAAGGCATTGTTTAACAGCGCCCGTTCTAATCCTTTCTAACAAAGTCAGACTAAGGTCGATTGATTACCATTGCCTTTAACTTTACCAAGGTGGGAATAAGACTTAGGAGTTGCCTTACGTCCGCGGGGCGTTCGCTCAAGTAACCCAACCTGGAGTAGGTATGGCTCGATCATGTCCTCAATGGTCGCCCTCTCTTCAGCTGTAATAGCTGCTAATGTTTCTATGCCTACAGGACCGCCACGGTAATGATCGATTATTGCATTGAGCAGCATACGGTCGGCGGGATCAAGGCCTAGTTCATCAACTTCCATTAACTCAAGCGCCTTTAAAGCAATGAAAGAGTCTATAATACCATTACCGTTAACATCAGCATAATCTCGTACCCGTTTCAGTAACCGGTTGGCAATTCTAGGAGTTAGTCTTGCTCTTTTAGCTATAATATTGGCGGCATCATCGTTAATTACAATATCTAAAATTTTGGCTGCGCGTTTAATGATGGCCTCGATTTGTTCTTCGCTGTAAAAATCCAAACGGTGAACCATACCAAATCGATCACGCAAAGGCGCTGCTATTGATCCTGTGCGAGTTGTTGCACCAATGATCGTAAAGTGAGGCAAATCCAGTCTTAGACTTCGGGCGGACGGACCTTTTCCCAGCATGATATCGAGCTTAAAGTCCTCCATTGCCGTATACAGCACTTCCTCTACTGTGCGAGGCAGACGGTGGATTTCATCAATAAATAGAATGTCGCTGTCGGTTAAATTAGTCAACAAACTGGCTAAGTCGCCCGGTCTCTCAACTGCCGGTCCGCTGGTAATACGGATTTGAGCATTCATTTCATGAGCGATAACACTTGCCATCGTAGTTTTACCTAAACCGGGTGGGCCATGCAACAGAATATGGTCCAGAGGCTCACTACGCTTCTTAGCAGCCGTAATAGCTAACTTAAGATTGTCCTTTAAACGGTCCTGCCCGATATAGCTGTCAAAATCATTGGGCCTAAGAGTTATATCTATCTGCGGATCGTCTGCATCCACAGCATCGGGTGTATTGATTATTCGGTCAATCATCTATTCGTTATTGTAACAGCAGCAGCTGCTAGTGTCCCTTTAGCGCTCGTTTTATCCTTTCTTCAGTCGACAGCTTAGAGTCTACCTTAGCCAAAGCCGTTTTGGCATCATAAACGCTATATCCTAAGCTTATGAGAGCCTCAACTGCCTCATCGCTCTCACTGCCGCCACTTCTTGTAGCTATAGCTTCAGCTTGCGCAGAACTACTCAATCCGACTTTATCCCTTAGCTCGACAATTATCTGCTCAGCTGCCCTGCGGCCGACCCCCTTAGCACTTTGCAGGAACTTTGCATCACCGCCGGCTATCACTTGGCGCAGCTTATTATGACTCCCTAGATTGAGTACTGCCAGAGCAACGCGCGGTCCGACATTTTTGACAGACAGTAACTTTTCGAACAGTTCTTTTTCTTCTTTAGAAACGAAACCGAAAAGATCATGGGTATCTTCACGTATTTGTTCACGGATATATAGTTTGGTGCTTTTGCCTAAGACCAGTTCGCCGGCTGTATTGTCAGTTACAAAGACTTCATAACCAACACCTGATACATAAACTGTTAATCTATCGTCGGCTTTGTCTTCAACTATTCCTTTAATTGTGGCGATCATAGCTGCTCTTATTATGGCATTGGTAGCTTAGTGTGCAAACTGGGCATGAGTAATGGCCGCCGCTAGGGCATCTGCAGCATCATCGGGTTTTGGCACTTTATCCAGTTTAAGCAGCAGTCTAACCATTTCCTGCATTTGTTTCTTTTCGGCCCGACCATAACCAGTGATTGCCATTTTGATCTGTAGAGGCGTATATTCAGCAACACTTAAATTGGCTTGGGATGCGGCAAGTAAAATTACACCTCTTGATTGAGAGACTGTCATTGCTGTTGTTACATTGCGGGCAAAAAACAACTTCTCGATACTAATCCAGTTAGGCGAATACTCTTTTATAATCTGATTAATTTCTTTATAGATAATTAATAGGCGTTGTTCGTCGGGCTGACCGGCTGAAGTACGAATTACGCCCGCACTAACCAGTTCCAAAGCAGATCCTTTAACATCAATGCATCCAAAGCCAACGATGCCGGTGCCTGGGTCAACGCCTAGAATCCTAAACATTGGCCTTAATTCTAATCCAACCTAGGTTACTTGCGCCAGGATAGTTTCAGAAATATCAAAGTTAACGAAGGTATTCGTAACATCATCAACGTCTTCCAGAGCTTCCATTAGCCTCAAGATCTTCGCTGCAACCTCTGAGTTCTCTATACTAACTGTGTTTTTGGGTACATATGCCAGTTCCACATCTAATACGTTTAGGCCGGAGTCGATTAGGGTGCTCCTGATCCGTCCCAAGCTTTTAGCTTCTGTATAGATGATCGAACCGTGGTCTTCCTCGATTACATCTTCCGCACCAGCATTGATTGCAGCTTCCAGTACATTATCTCCTTTTTGTTCAACGCTGATCATACCGCGTCTATCGAACTGGAAAGCGACACTGCCCTTTTCAGCCAAGCTGCCACCGTGACGAGTAAACGCTACTCTAACATCCGAATAAGTTCTGTTTACATTATCTGTCGTACATTCAACGATAATAGCGACTCCAGCAGGACCATACCCTTCGTATGTAATTTCTTGAAGTTGTGCCGCGTCTTTATCTTTCTGTCTGTCTATAGCGCGTTGGATATTAGCCTGGGGCATATTTGCAGCTTTAGCTTTGTCAATAGCCAGCCGCAAAGCGAAATTGGTTTCTGGATCAGTACCGCTTCTGGCAGCTATAGCAATAGCATTGCCAAGCTTTGTAAAAATTGCGCCTCTCGCTGCATCTTTTACGCCCTTTTGCCTCTTGATTGTTGACCATTTGCTGTGGCCGCTCATGGCTTTAATCCTTTCAAATCGTCTTTTCATCTGTTATTTTAACATAACAAGACCGCCAACACCTATCCATTTCTGATTGACAATTAGCTCAATGGCCGGATAATGTAAGGTGTAATTTGTTCGGGCAATCATTATGGGCCCATAGCTCAGCCGGTTAGAGCACCTGCCTTTTAAGCAGGGTGTCGTGGGTTCGAGTCCCACTGGGCCCTCCAAATATCCTTCACAACATTTTATAAGATATATATCCATAAATTTTAGTTCCCATCTTTGCGAACGTTGTGACAAATAATATTTTGTGTCTGTTAAAAAGTTCTAGTCCTATTTAGTGTCAAAATATGATTAATGATGTAATTCGGGGGATAAAATCAGGAATTACGCGTTTGACTTGAGTCAGTGAGCCGTTAGGCTCACAATCTATTCTGAAAGGAATAGATATATGGCTCAAAAACAAAAATGTAATCTAGGTCTCTACCGTGACTTCCTCATTGC
>JAJYZG010000049.1 GCA_021800155.1 bacterium | reverse complement strand
AAAAAAACAGTTATTACTAAGTCGCAGCAAAAATCTGCTTGGCGATCAGGATTTTGTCAGTCGCTACAAACAGTCAGTATCAGACTTTACTCGATCTCGTATACTAGACTTTCAGGCAATTGCGGTATTACTTATGACCAAAGGTAATAAATCATTACAATTAAGTCTCAATGAGTTTATTCCTAAATTGGGTAGGCCTAAATCTAGTGTCTCTAAAGTAGCCTATTCTAAGGCTAGGCGTAAGCTTAAACACACTGCTTTTATTGAGCTAAACCAGGAAGCTGTAATTAAGACTATGTATGAAGATGGAGATTACCAAAATTGGCATGGTCATAGATTGTTAGCCATTGATGGCTCTAAGATAATTCTGCCAGACAATAAAGACACAGAGGCAGAGTTTGGTACCTGGCACTATTGGGCTCAACAAAAAGATAAAGATATTAGCGGCACCCGGACTATGGCTCTAGCCAGTACGCTCTATGATGTTTTAAACGGAGTCAGCTTAGACGCTAAATTAGAACGTTGTGATGCCTATGAAGTTAGTATTGCCAAAGAACACCTTAAACACGCTGGGGACAACGATTTAGTAATCTATGACAGAGGCTATTTCTCTTTCCGGATGATGGCTATAGCTACCCAAGCTAAAACAGATTTCCTAATTAGAGCTAGGGGCAGGAGAAGCTTTAGGGTAAGCGATGAAATGTTAAAGGGCCATGGACCCAACGACATAGTGGTAGATATTAAGCCATCTAAGAATAGGAAGACTGTTGTTAGACAGGAAGGCTTACCGACCAAATTAACAGTTAGGTTTGTAAGAGTTAAGCTTAAGACTGGCGAGTACGAAGTACTAGCAACTTCACTACTTGATCAAGTCAAATATCCGGCTAAATGCTTTAAGGATTTGTATTACTTAAGGTGGGGCATTGAAACCTTTTATGGAAGATTAAAAGGCAGGTTAGGCCTAGAAAACTTTTCTGGCTATTCACCCGAAGCTATTAGACAAGATTTCTACGTCACCATCTTTCTAACTGGTGCTGAGTCTATCCTAACCCTGGAGGCCGAGGAGCAACTTAAAAAGAAAACTAAATCTAGTAGTGTAAATCCCCAGAAAGTTAATAAAGCAGTTAGCTTTAATGCCATAAAGTATAGAGCTTTTGAATTGTTTTACTCCCATGAAAAGGAAGAAGAAGTACTAAAACAGCTAACCGATCTATTTGTTACTAGTCCGACAGTAATTAGAAAGGACAGAAATCCAACAAGACTTGAGAATTCATCCAGGCAGGTATTAAACTTCTGGAAACGTAAACGAAAGATGGTATTTTAGTGCTTAAGTTAACGGCAGTGGAATGGCGGAGAGGGTGGGATTTGAACCCACGGTACAGTTTCCCGCACACTGCTTTTCGAGAGCAGCACCATAAACCACTCGGTCACCTCTCCATAATGCATCTGCCTACCTGTTTTAATATACAATCTTTCAGATAACCTGTCTAAGAAGTTATTGTGATATAATTGCCCCCGTTAAGCACCCGTAGCTCAGCTGGATAGAGCGTTGGCTTGCGGAGCCAAAGGTCGTAGGTTCGAATCCTGCCGGGTGTACCATGGCGGAGTTTTCATTCGGAAGCTCCGCCATGTTAGTTTCATACGCCTTTTCTATATCTGTTAAATGCTGGTAAATTACGCTCGGCTCAGCGGTTCCAAAAGTTCGGTCAGGGAAAACCGGAATGCCAGCTTCATAGACTAGTTTTTGGAACCGTACCTTATCCAACACTGCTGCGTTCTGCCAAATCTCACGTGCGTTAGCGATGAAATGCACGGCTTGGTCAACAATATGCTCTTTATCGGTTTCATCTGACTTCAGATCGGCTCTCTCGACCTCTAAGGCTTCTTTCTGAACCGTAATTCTATCGTTCTGCTCATCGTATGTCTTGTCATCCTTAATGCGACCAGCCATCCAACGGTCGAACAGCTCGTCTTTTTTGTCTCCGAGAGCTTTGATTTGTTCGTCCAGCTTCTGGCGTTCGGCTTTGACGTCACGAAACTCCTGATTCCACCGTCGAATGACTATCTCCTTAAACGCTTTCAAAGCCCACTCGGATGGCACTAAGCTATCTAGCAAAGCACCGAAATCCTCATGGGCTTGTGCTTTTGGGAGTCTAACTGTTGCTCCGTCTCTGCTTTTCGTACATTTCGTACAATGGTACGCACCAAAGTGTCCACCGCCTCGACCCTTCGATGCGCTACCAGTTAACGGCTGACCGCACTGACCACAGTACAGGAATCTCTTTAACGGCCAGGACCGTTTAATTCTAGTAGTGAGTGGCTCGATTGTCTTCTTGTGGCCTCTTAGAATCCTCTGTACTTCATTTAACTGTTCAAGTTGGATGATTGGTGGATGCAACGCTTTAATGCGCTTATCATCCGTTAGAGCGCTCTGAATGAAGCCAGCATAAGCAACATTGTTCAACATGCCGATTACCCCATTCTTGGACATTGGCCGACCTTTTGACGTACGTACACCACACTTTTCCGCTAACGCTATCGCTTCAGTCTGCGTATATCTTCCAGTCAAGAACTCATCAAAGAACTTACGAACCTGCTTGACCATTTTTTCGTCGAATATCAGGGTAGGGCGTTTCAGCTCATCCTTCATGTTGACATAGCCAATCGGGGCATGACTGACCCAGCAGCCTTCTTCGGCTCTTGCTCTCATGCCATTTCTACAGCGTTCTGACCGCACATCGTTATCGAACTGTGCGAAACTAGCTAACACATGCTCCATCAGCTTTCCGGTCGTTGTTTCGCCAATCGGCTCGGTTGCTGACCACAACACAATACCTAACTTCTTTAACAGTATCTGCAATGCCATGTGATCCTGTACCGATCTGGCAAAGCGATCAATTTTGTACACAACCAGGTGGCCAACAGTGCTTTTGTTATTCCGGCAGTACTCAAGCATTTCCTTTAACTTAGTCCTGTCAGCGGTCTTGGCACTTTCGCCCTCTTCAACGAAGACCCGATCCACCTTTAGATCGCCTTTCTGATGGGCTACAAAATCCCGACAGATGCGCTCTTGTTCACCCAAGCTCATGTTATCTTTCTGCTTGTCACTACTAACACGGGTATAGATTACGACAGCGTTTTTCATACTACTGTTTCTAGGGCCATGATGTCTAAACGCATTGGCACCTGTTCAATGAAATATCTGACATCATCGTCTCTATCTTCGTTGTTCATTAGCTTGTCGAGCTGTACTTTGGCCGTCTCTCTTGACTGGTAAACGCCTGCAACTACGTCATCCTTCATTACGTCGGCAGCTGGGTCTGCAATACTGATAACCCAAACATATCGATATAGTTCTAAATTACTCATATTTCCTCCTTTAATTGTGGCTTAAAACCAAACTGTGACAATAGACCTTAGCGGATTTTTGAACCAGGCTGCATTACACCGGTTGAAGCTGCACACCAAGGTTGTTCCTGGCAAACTCTAACCTGCAGCCTTTTGCTGCTAAGTCCGCTTTAACCTGTACAAAGCTACCGAAATCTCTTGAAAGCCTTGAAGGGCTATCAACTATAAGCCGATCACCGGATTCCATTGAGCTAAGCAGTTGTTTCAACTTTGGCGGAATAGCGTTTCCTGAATGCTGTTCAAACTCGACTGTTGGCGTATCCAAGTGCAGCCGGTAGGCATGCTCCTGACAACGATTGATCTGCCAGGAAATTGCGTCTCTACTATCGCTTACTTGTTTACAAGCCACTCTTGCGTAAATATAATTTGTTCTCATAGAAGTTCTCCTTAAATTAGTTAGCTACGTTACGATTTTTGGGTACTTTTAATACGAGCCTGGCCTAAGGCAATAAGCCAGGCTCGTTTCAGTTGGTAGACAACCGAGTTTTTGTTTTACGATTTCTTTACTTTCTCAGCAGTCTCCTTTCTTGGAACGACTTGCTTGACGTACATACCAGCAATAAAGTCTAGCTGCCGTATAAGCTCGGCAATCTGCTCATCACTAAAGTGGGCAGTAGCCTTACCTGTGAGGCTGCGGAACTCTTTGACCGTCATGATTTGCTGTTCGTTCATAGCCTTATAATTAACAACCCCCTCGCTGACGGCCTGTCGTCGAGGGGATTGCTAAAAGGCCGTCAGTCTGTTGTGTTTATATAATTTCAAAAATCGGCCTGTAAATATAAGAAGCTAACTATGCATACATATCTGCTATCTGTTTTTGGATAAGCTCCAAATACTTGCTGATGTCTGAATAACCAACTTTATCGTCGCCCAGATGTTTGGATATTTGTTGATACGATTTACCTTGCTTTCGCAGATCATAAATGGCTAAGTGCATAAGTAGGCTGCGTTTTTTTCTGTTACTGGCATGCGTATTTTTGCTTTCTGTGTTTTCAATAAGTTTTCGTATTCTTGGCACGTACTTACGGAGTTCAGGGACTGTTACGTCACCATATATTTGAATATCTACATGATCCTTGTGTTTTCGCATTCTAATTAACTTGGTATCTCTTACGTAAATGTTTTCATCGCTTGATTTACTTAAAACAAGTCGCCATAAACCTCGCTCCCAAAAGCCTGGATAGTTTATCCTATCGGCTATTTCTCTAACATCCAAGTAAACTCGACTTACGCAAAATCTGTCAGTTCAAACCTATAAGCAGGATTTCTCCAAAGCTGTTTCTGGTATTCTCGTAAAGGTAAATGCTTTACCTCATACATGGTGGTCTGCATTTGTTTGGCTAGCTC
>JAJYZG010000002.1 GCA_021800155.1 bacterium | reverse complement strand
AAAGACCATACGCAGCGGTTCAGTAACTATTAATGGTCAACTATACCCGACCGAACCGGAGATTCCGGACAGTATGGTGGCAGTTCTTAAAGCATTAAATTACGGGGACTAATTTGGTCAAGTCAGGTTCTAACTATTTCCCACATAGTTATCAGTTCAGACTTGATTTGGTTCCAATTCGTTCCTATCACGCCTACCATTCCACTTATGCTTATTTTTTCTTTAACAATACGTTTATCATTGAAAAGTGAGAAGTAGTATTTAGTTCATTGTTAACGATTTTCAGTATCTCAAACTCACCACCAAATAAGGTTCGTATCTCGTCTTCCCTAAAGAAGTGATCATAGTTTTTATCATCACTAAAGTTCTTGTTTTGATTGGCCATATTTAAAGTATATTAGTGGTTCAACAACACCCACTTAACCTCCAACCTTCATTTCTTGCCTAATTACTTTTACTATCTGCCACACAGTTATCAGTTCTTGTTTAATTTGGTTCCAATTCGTTCCAGAGTTCAGTCTACGCTAGACATGTGTCATACGTATGCTAATATGTCATTATGAATCTTACACGAACAACCTTACGTATCAATACAAACTTAAAACAAGCGGCTGAAAAGCAAGCCGCTAAAGAACATACTACTCTTCAGGCTATTTTTAATGATGCCTTGGAGCAATACCTTGATAAGAAAACGAGGCAGACTGCAAAGAAATTAGTATTTCATACTCACGACTTGGGAAAGCCTCTAGACAATCTTAAACGCAGCGACTTATATCCTAAAATATAGGACTAAAACAATGCTAGTGGACTCTAACATTCTTATATATGCTATAAACAGCTCTAGCCCGAAGCATTTATCTGCTCAGGCATACTTGCAAGCAAACGTTGGTCAGATGATAATCGCTCACCAGAACATATTAGAAACCCTAAGAGTATTAACTCATAGCAAGTTTCCTTATCCTATGACTACTACTGATGCTATCAAAGCAATTTTAAGTATTGCCAAAGGATGTCATGTTATTGAACCTCAAACAGATACATATCATATAGCCTTAGCACTCATACAAAAGCATGGCCTCAAGGGAGATAAGGTTTTTGATGCTTATATTGTTGCTACAGCCATATCTGTCGGAATTAGCTCAATAGCTACTGACAACACCAAAGACTTCACAATTTTTGAAGGAGTATCAGTTATTAACCCATTTCAATAGGCAACGACTCTAAATCACTGATTCGTCCCTTACTTGTTTCACTATTTGCCACATAATTATCAATTCTCTTTTGATTTGGTTTCAATTCGTTCCTATCACGCCTACCATTATTATTTAACATATTACTGTTTTGACATATGCGGTCAGCGTGATTACAATAGTAATTACTATGCGCTCGACCATTATACAAATCGGAAATTCTAGGGGCGTACGTCTCCCTAAAGATGCCCTTACTCTCAGTGGTATTAAAAAGAATATTGAGATAAAGGTTAAGCGAGGTGAAATAAAGATTGTGCCAGCTAAAGACAGTAAAGGTACAGATGATTTTGCTATCGCCTCAGAAGAATCTTTCGCTAAAGACTGGCTACGACCTGAGGAAGAGAAAGCGTGGAAAGTTTATCAATAGGCCAAGTTGTTCTAGCAACTTTCCCCTTTTCTGATTTATCTAGTGATAAGCTCAGACCATGCCTAGTGATAGGCATTGCTGATTCTAATGATATTTTGCTATGCCAGATAACAAGTAAAAGTTACGGCAGTAGAAAATCTGTGAGGCTGTTGAAAAGCGATTTTTCTAGAGGCTCACTTGTAGTTAATAGTTTCATTCGCCCAGACAAAATAGCAACACTTGATAAAGCTAAGATCAAGCGAGAGCTTGGAACAATTACCGAGACAAAGCTCAATAAAGTCAAAGAAAGACTAAAAGTTATACTCGAGATAAACTAAATCTAAACATAAGATTTTTTCTGACTATCTTCACTATTTGCAACACCGTAATCAATTCACGTTTAATTTGGTTTCAATTCGTTTTTATCACGCCTACCATAACGCTGATGCTTATTTTTAGAACTGATAACTGCTATCGGAGTGTTCTGTTTCTGTATTTATCGGCGTTAGGACTTTATTTTCATAGAAGCGGCCATGGGTAGTAAATAACTGTTCGCTAGTTGCATAGTAGTCTGGTGCGATTTATTAGAAACTTCAAGACTTATTGCTTGATTTTTATTCCAAAAATACAAGCTAATTGAATATTGACCGTTCATTGAAGTTTCTACCTCTAGCCAAGGGACTCCGTTTATGATCAAGTTGGTAGGAATCACTTTTTCGCTGTTAGGGTTTAATCCGAACTCTTTTAGTAAAGCCTTGTCGGCACTAGTAAGCGTACTGACGGCATTATCGAAATTTGCCTGACTATTATTTGAAATTAAGTTTTGGATACCTAAAGATACTGTATCATTTAGCTCTGACTGTGTCGTAGAAGAACCTGAAGAGCTGAACGTTATTTTACCACCTGTTGCGCTGAGAGTTATGAGCTTCTCTTGGATCATATTGACAGTGTCATTTAATTTAGGCCCTAGACCCCAATTGGGTGGCGCTTCGACAGTATAACCAAACCCTGAATCATAGGTTGTCCAATTTGATGGAACATGGACGCTTAGTGATCTGCTCGCAATATGAGCCCCTGATTTATTTGCAAAATGCATCCAGGCCAAAACGGCCGCTACAACAACAACTAGAGCTATAAGAGCAACCAACATTAGCTTAATGCTAGAAGGTCGTCGTTTCTGAGGTTTACTGTCGCTAATTATAGGCTGGTATGTTTGCTGCAAAGAGGTTACGGGTTGTGTAACTATCGCTGATGTGTTTTCTGCACCGTGAGGCGAAGTAATGATTTGCGGTTGACTAGTCGAATGCTCACTAGTTGCTTGGGTATTGTTAATATCAGGTTGGTGATTTATGGCGGAAGTTGCAGGCATGATCGAAGTCGACTGATTACTAAAAGACTGACCCGTCGGTTCCTGAGAAGATATTATTGGAGGCTGGTTCCCTGAAGGTTTTGGATTTTCTATGGCACTATTACCTGACGGGGTAAGCGAATTAACATTTCCATTAGTTGATGATCCTGGATCGGAGTTAGTGTTTTGTGGTTCGTTGGAAAGGTTAGGATTCATTTATATACATTCAATATTCTTATGCTAGCACAAGATAAGACTCTATAGCATTACACAATGTCCAATAGTGAGAGCTTGCTCGAGCTAAAATAAAGCCAATATGCAATGACAAATTATTAGGGCACATTGATAGTTAATCCTATGGGTTGCATTAATATTTTGAATGCTACAAATGCAGACTGTATTTGGTTACAGTTCATTACTGGCACGTCCAACAGATAAGCTTTTTAAACTCTTTAATATAGCCGAATAATTTTCTTATGTACTTGATACCGGCGGCAATGTAATGCTTAGGTGAAGGTATATTTTACATAATCATTTAAGTTATTAATTGGCACTCTTGACATGAGAGTGCCAATTTTGTTATTTTGATTATGGCTTAAGAGCCGCTTAACAAATTAAATTATTAGCGTAATAAACGTAAGACAAGGAGGTTTACCGATGGCTAACCTAATAAGACAACCAGCTAATCTTGGTCTATCAACGTTTGAAGAGATAGATAATATATTTGACAAGATGGTGCGTTCATTGGCCCTGCCGAGTACTTCATTTAACTTACCGACGGTTGACATATATAGCGAAGATGACAACCACATGGTAGTAGAGATGCCGGCTCCGGGGTTTAACGAAGATAATATAGATATTAGTGTGCACGACAATATCCTGGAAGTCCGTGGACAAATAAGCGAAAAAGACACCGAAAAAGATTACAAGCGAAGCTATATGGTGCGCGAGAGAACAAGTAGCTTTGCGAGAAGAATCGTACTGCCTGAAAGTGCAAATACTGACTACATTACAGCCGAACTAGATAAAGGCTTGCTGAAAATTACTGTTCCGGTTGAAAGACCAAAAGCTAAGCAAATCAAAGTCCAATCAGGCAAAACCCTCAAGAAAAACTAGCTTGATTGCTGGAAGTTAGTTCAAATACAAGAGCCGGGCTGCTCTGGCTCTTGTATTAGTTCATGCAGCTGAGCTTAATACAAACGGGTTTAAAAAAATTAACCGCTAAAGTGCGAATTAACTAAAATAACACTGGCGATGGGAGAGCTCTTTGACCTACCTTTTATCAGGGCTATATTGCCCGGCTTGATTTGCGAAGCGTTAGAGCGAACTCCATTGATGCTGATAAGGGTTTTGTTAGTTATGGCAAAGGTCTGTTGGCCAGTATTATCCTCGTTAGATATGGTAATAGATGTTGGGCTAATATATACAACTAGACCGATTGCATAGTAATGATGCTCAACGATCGCTGATGGCGCAATCGAGCTACGCAGACTATCACCGTATAACACTCCCCCCCAGAAACTTAAACCAACCAATATAATAACCAAAGTGACCTTGACTAGACTGCTAAGGTTTAATACGACGGTGCGTTCAGATCGCACCGAACTGACACTCGCTGGTTTAGCTTCCTCTTTACTCGACATCTATAAATAATTTACCCTACTTGTACCATATCATGACTTAAAGCGAGCTTAATCGGTTCTAATAGGAAATATTACACTAAACCTAGTCCCATATCCTAAACGTGAGCGCACATCAATCGTACCGCCAAAATCATGTTCGACATAGTGTTTAACGGTTGCTAGCCCGAGCCCCATATTTCCTTTACTGGAGTAGAAAGACTCAAAAATGTGTTTTTGCATACGGCGGCTCATGCCAATACCGGAATCGCTCACCGTGATATTAACCTTGTTGCTACCAGCAAGCTCTACTCTGACCGACACATGACGTGGAACATTAGCATCGGGCAAATACGCCTCAATCGCATTATTTATAAGGTTAGCCATAATTTGGTGAAACTTGACTTGGTCGCCATATAAACGAATACTGCCCAAACTGTTAACAAGTAACTTAACATTGTTGGCTTTGGCTTTAGCAGATAGGATCATCACAACTTGATGTATTGCAACAGTAACAGAAAAGCTATTTGGACTGCTTTCACCTTTAAGCTGCTTCCGGGCAGCTATGACGTAACGCTCAAGTAGCTTGAGATCGCGTCGCACTTCGCGCAGTAGCTGATCAGAATGCCTATCTTCGATCTGAGCTAGGGTTAAAGATGCAGCTGTTAGCGGCGTGCTCATCTCATGGATTAAGCTGGCCCCGAACCGTCCAAACTCTGCCAGTCGCGTCAACTCAAGATCAGTTAGTTTTCGGTTTGACCGACGTCTGAGTGCAAGCGTTGACATTACAGCCCGTACCATAAGCCTTATATAGTCACCTCAATCGCTGCGTGAAAGACATAGCCCACCCCGGGAACGGTAGCAATAAAGTCACGACCACAGGTGGTTTCAAGACGATCACGCAGTGTCTTGATTTGGACATCAAGCGAATTATCTTTTACCGTATGGCCCCAGACATAATTCATTAGAAATTCCCGGCTGACAGCTATGCCGGCATTACTCATTAAGCATTCGAGCAGTAAATATTCTTTCTTTGGCAGATGAAATGATTCATCGTCTTTGTTCACCTCCCGCAAATTTGGATTCAGCGTCAAACCATTACTCGTAATCGGCCGCCGAATGGGTAAATGTTGTGCTCGAAGCAAGACTCTTATCCGGGCTTTGAGTTCAGCTAGACTAAACGGTTTGGTGACATAGTCGTTTGCTCCACTGTCTAGCAAATCGACTTTACTTATCAGGCTGCTTTCGCCGCTTAATACTAAAATCGGCGTGTGCACGCCGATTCGCCTAAGCTCTTGAGTGAAGTCAAGACCGTGTTGATCCGGTAAATGAAGATCTAGCATAATCAAGTTTGGTGACATTAACTGGACCTTCTTGAGGGCACTCGCAGCCGTTCTTGCAGTAACCACCTTATACGTATGACTGAGCGCCCGGTACAGTGCCAACGTTAAGTTCAAATCGTCCTCTACGATAAGAATCCGCTTGGCAGATTGCATGAGTTGTGCCCTATTACCTACCCTGAGTATCAATAAAGGAGATACCTTACCCCGCCACCCCTTGAGCTCAGAGCATATAATAATTTGTTAATTAAGACAAGTACTTTTTATAATTATTTTTTAGAGATAGTTAATTTCGGCAGCTGCATTGATACTGTCGCCATACAGCGTTCTCCAGGGGTAGACCACTCTTTCGAGCAGCCTTAGAGTGTTTTTGACGGTCAAGCCTTTTAGTCTTAAATTTTCCTTAATTTCCTCTCATTTAAAAGGGCGTGGCAACGTTTGGATGCAGGTTAGAGCACGCCAAAAATAGGACGCTGCCGGGGCTTGGCTTCCCTGTACTGCTTTATAGTTACTTTTCCCATAGATAAACCATTGAATGGCTGACAGTAAAGCCGCCTCAGTAGCCGTAAGCCCGAATTGGTAAAAGAACTTTTTACTTTTATTCTATGCTCAATAACACCACGATATTTATGATGGGTTATGTCTGCCACATTCATAGCACTACGAGCATAAACTGTCACAGAGCCATAGATACGACTGTTTTACTTAAACCACATGACTCATTAAAAGAACTTCTGACTTTAGTTAGTAGGAGTCTTCACTACTACGCTTTAAGAAGCTGCTTAGTTCATTTGCATTAGGACCGCCTACTTTCTTTACGAATGTCTGCTTTGTCCGTAGCTCATCATTGGGTATAACAGTTTTCTGTAATATAGTTATAAGATTGTATTTTTGTTTATACAGTCAATACCGTCTCGTATAGCATCTAGTTGATACTTTAGATTCTTAAACATTCCTCCGGAAATTGTGTCAGGAGATTTAATATCTTCATCCTCAACCTTGGCATAAAGTTCGTGGAGTATTCGAATATAAACCTTGTATGGATCTGGTGTAGCATGTATCCATAGCTTTTTTTGTATCTCCTGTAAAAAGTCGTCATTACTTTCTTGCGTTTGTATGTCAATCGTATTCGAGTTATCCCAAAGATTGCAAAAATGACTTTCTAACTCATCGTATTTTTCGTTATCACGGAATGTGATTGCTAGCTCTCCCTGACCTATTAAGCCATTATATGTAAAGTTATTGGAGCCCATGAATACATTACCCTTAAAGTCTCCGCCTTGAGAAAACTCGGGCTTATTGGTCAATATGTAGGCCTTGGCATGATTCTGCTCATTTGTCATTCTAATCTCTAAGGAACCGTCTTTCAGCTTTTCCTCGAAAATCTTATGCATGCGCTGGTTCTCGGTACTATCAAAGCTTTCAGAGAGTGCAGATTTGTTAAATAGCTTGACGAAGCTTTCTACATATTCAGCTTTTTTTTGAGATCTAGATAGATTTAGATAATTGCGGTTCTGAAAAGTTGCCAAATCAACATCCGGATCAATCTTCATAGCTGAACTTAATTCATCTACCGCATTTGGGTCTATTGACTTACCAACAAGAATTCGGATTTTTTTATCCTTAAGTTCATCTACAAGAGCCGAGAAACCTGAAAAATAAAAGTAAGCCGTAAGTATATCAACACTTTCGGCACTAGGTAGGGCATTTTTCAATGCATCCTGCAGTGTTTTGGCTTTATTGTCAATTAAACTCATATTTTGTTCTTAGCTCTCTTTTATATATATTTTACACCTTAAATTGCTAGTTTACTAAGTAATAACATAATTTGCTGGACTTACTAAATATTTGCGGTACCTTTGCTGTATATGGACGCTAGTCAGCCAGAAATGAAATATTGCTTATATGCTAGAAAATCCAGCGAGCAAGATGAACGACAAGCGATGTCTATTGATTCGCAATTAAATGAGATGAAGTTACTGGCTGAAAAAGAAGGCTTGAACATCATTAAAGTCCTAGAGGAAAGTCACTCAGCTAAAGAATCTGGGCAAAGAAGAGTTTATAACGATTTACTGAACGGACTTAGAAACGATGAATATAACTGTGTGCTTTGCTGGGACGCCTCAAGACTAAGCCGTAATGGAGGTGACTTGGGATCTTTAGTGGATCTTATGGATAGTGGTAAGTTAGTCCAGATAAAGACATACTCACAAACTTTCACCAATAATCCTAATGAGAAGTTCCTGTTGATGATCCTCTGCTCTCAGGCTAAGCTGGAAAACGATAATAAGAGTGTAAACATTAAGCGAGGTATTAAGACCAAGTGCAATATGGGTTGGCGACCTGGTGTTGCCCCACTTGGTTATATGAACCGGCACTTTAACGGAATTAAAGATATTATTCCGGACCCAGAACGAGCACCTATTATTACAGAAATGTACCAAAAGGCCGGTTATCATGGCTGGAGCGGACGAAAAATAAAACTTTGGCTGGACGAAATAGGTTTTACTAACCGTTCCGGTAAACCAATAGCTCTAAGCCAAGTATTTTTGATACTAACTAATCCTTTTTACTATGGCGAGTTTGAGTATCCAGAGGGAGTGTGGTTTAAGGGATCCCACGTTCCACTTATATCTAAAGACCTATTTGAGCTTGTACAGCAATTTAGGGGCATTAATAAAGGTAAATGGGGATCAAAGCAGTTTGCTTTTAGAGGCTTACTGAAATGTGGTCATTGTGGTGGTGATGTGACAGCAGAAGAAAAATTTAAGAAATTGCTGAGCGGTGAATTTAACCGACATGTCTACTATCGCTGCACCAAAAAGGTCGATCCACATTGTCCAGAAAAATATATAAACGAAGCAAGACTTATTGAGCTGTTCGGGAATTTTATTGCTGACAATGCAGAGGTTATAAAAATTTCAGGAGATCTACGCAGTGAGATTGAGAAGCATAGTGCAGCTACTGAGGCCTTGTTTGAGCACTATGGGGTTAATCGTAAATTAGACAAGCCAATAATTGAGTATTCTAGATATGTATTAAATAAGGGTAGTTTTTCAGAGAAGGCTAACCTAACTCGAGGCATAGAAAATTCGATGTATATAAAAGATGGAGTAATTAGTTTTAAACAATAAAACTTATTCAACTATCGGCATCGAATAATAACGAGTGAATGCCGAACTGATACTTAAGTCATTTATGTTGTTAACACCATTTAAGTTTATTTGTCTATAAGAGTTGGGGTCCCTACTAGTGCTTTTAAGGCTAACTACATGCTTTGGTCCAAAAGGCATAAAGCACACATCTGCATCATTGATACCTGCATCAACCACTCTTCTATCATTATCGAAAAGTACCATGGGATTATCACCAATAACAAAAGAGCCTTCTGTTGCAATGCCTATTTCCAGGTTTCTTGACTGAAAATCATTACCTATAAATTCTAGCCAATAAAATAATATCTGGCGTAGCCATTCGCCTCCGAGTATTTGTCTCCTTAACTCGGCATTAACTATAGTATTTACCAAAATCCTTTGATCAGGCGAAATATTGGGTGTAGCAGCTGTCCTGGCTATTGATTGGTCATTAATTTGTTGAAGTAATGCTGGCAAGGTTAAATGTATCCTCTTGCTCCTAATGAGGTGAAGTGCCATAAATCTTTTGCACAACTCTACCTCAGACGGATAATCAAAAAGTGTCCTGTTTTCAAGGTGACTATAGACATCATCCATTTTATCCTCGATTTCGTTCCAGCGTGCTTCAGCATCTTCTGAGCGACTAGTAATAAAGTCTGGTACATATCCCTCTCTGCTTATTGGTCGTAGCCCTGAATGACCAGTAACCTTAAAGATCCTATTTACAAAACCATCAGAGTTTGAGAATTGGGCTAGTAGATTTTTAGTCACCACATGCTGAACACGTACAGGCATAGATATCCTTAAGATTTGACTTAATATTGGTTATGGTTAATATTACTAACTAAGTGAAAGTCACATGGTGACCGCCACGCTTCTAGCGACTACGTCTTAGTTGGATCAACTAAGACGTATTTTTGTCCTGGTTTGAGTGTGGGTGGTAAAGTTTTACCGCGGACACCTGTCCGCTCTTCACCAATCACTCCGCCCCTTGGTCCAATAATGCCGTAAAGGCCAGACTTCGGAACTTTTTGCCCAGGACTTAGAAATGTTGGTTTATTACCTGCCATTTCAATGTCCTTTCGTTTTAATTAAAACGAGATTCGACTTTTTCTCGTCTGCTGCATTGGCAGCCAGTGGTCATCTACGTACAGGCAACGAGAATAGTGTCATGGACGTGGCGGTCAACACTAAATATAGCTTTTCCGCTTATCTTTTCCAAGGAGTTGTAAAGGAGTTAAGCATTTTGGTCATGGAACCCGGTCTGGGTTCCAGGTGTCCGGTCCTCATATAGAGAAGTGGACACTTCTGGAACCGCCTCTGTAGGGGCGTTGTGGATATTTCAATATATTAGCGTGGTTCGAGCCAAAGAGGATAGAACTCGAACCAAATAACTGGGGTAGAGGTTTAAGGAGAAAATAAAAAGACCGGTCTAGGAACCCGGTCTACCTCTGTTGGTGCATGATCTGGTTGCGGGGCCAGGACTCGAACCGAACCAAAATGTACTACCGTCGCTTCCGCGACTCGCTGTATCCTAGCATAGTTATCACCCCTGTAAAAATCATTCTTGATCAGTCAATTTAGTGGAAAATTATTAATAATGTTCTTGGAAAATGATAATTTTTTTGTTATACTACTAGCATGACAACGTTAAGTATTTCACTAGACGAAAAACTGAAAAAAGAGATCGAGAGATTCTCTAAGGAAGACGGCGTTTCTAAGAGTGTTGTCGTACGCAGGCTATTAGAACAGGCCGCTTGGGAAAGAACCTGGAAAGAGATGTCAGCGCAAATACGTAAAAAACTGGATGAGCTCAACCTTACCAATGTTGACGATATAGAAAAATATTTAGGATGAACCCTGTCCGAGTAGTCCTTGATACCAACGTATATATTGCTGCCGCTTTGAATCCGCAAAGCATTATCTACAAGATCGTCGAAGATTCAGCCGCACAATACTTAGGTACTTATTACACTTCGCCAGAAATATTACAAGAGCTACAAGATAAGCTCGAAAATAAGTTTGGGTTTCCTAGAGCTGCAGTTGTTCGCTGGCTAAATCGTATAGAAGAAGCTGTGACGGTTGTGAGGCCCTTGCAAAAGGTAGACGTGCTAACAGAACGCGATCCAGATGATAATAAAATATTGGAGTGCGCCTTGGAAGCAAAGGCTGATTTAATCATCACGGCCGACCTGGACCTGCTGTCGCTTAAAGAATTTAATAATATAAAAATTATGTATACGTCTTCAGTAAAATACTTATTTCCCCAGCTGAAAGACAAGTAAACACATATTCACTACATATCAGCCATTTATCGTGAATTACAGCACTTTTGTAAAATATTCACGCTTTTTTATTAATTAACGCGCTCGCCTAGATAGGACATCGGACATGGAACACGGGCAGATTTTGGGCTGTCCAGTCCTCATAATGGGTAGCGGACGGTTCTGGAACTTAGTCGAACAGTTAAATGCAATAAATTTGGTATTTCGGCGGTTCGAGCCATGGCCTATCAATTCCAAGTATTTATAAATTAGTAACAATAATCTTTAACAAACAGGGGTAAATGAATAGAGACCGGTCTAGGAACCCGGTCTACCCCTGTGGGTGCATGATCTGGTTGCGGGGGCAGGACTCGAACCACCCCCTATTACCGCTTAAATTTTAGGCTCAATACATCCTAGCTTACATTTTGGTTTAATCAAAATCTTCCTTCGCTTTACAGTTATTTGGTAAAGAAGTGTTCTCTTAACGTGGACTCGTCAACATAGCGACAGACCTGTCTGAATATAGCATTAGCCGTACCCTTATCAAGTTCTTTATGTAAGGGTATAGTGAGGGTTTGGTTTTCCTTGTTGACAATTCGTCTCAGTTTTACATGACTGCCTTTTTGACTTACCTGCACAAAATCAAACAGACCTAGTATTTTTATAATGTCACTGCCTGAAAGTCTTTTTAATTTAGGCATAAGATGGTAAGCCAAGCTCCATATTGAGCATGACAGATGGATCCGGTGCTAAACTATAAACCGCAGGATCTTCATCTTCAAGGTGCAGGCTTACTGCTTCTTCAATATTCTTAGCTAATTCATCTAAGGTCTTAGCTTGAGTAACTACAGGTAAATCAAGGCTCTCAGCAATATAATACTGCTCTCCTTTGTAAACATGGAATTGAATAACGTGTTTCATGATTACATAATAGCATAAGTAACTATGGATTCGACAGATAAAATTAAGCTTTATAGATCCCTGTTTAGGGGACGTGAGGATATTTTCGCGAGGCGTTGGGATAAAACAGGTGGTTACTTTCCTGATTATACTTTTGATTGGAATGAGTTTAATGCCCACAAAGCCCATGGTGGCACAATTAAAGATTTTGAACATAAAGCACCAACACCCCTTACAGATGGCATTATTCGAAAACATTTAACTGGTCAAATGACTATTGGCATATACCTAATTCTAGAAGATAACACATCTTACTTTTTAGCGGCAGATTTTGATGGGGGAAATTGGCTAAACGACTGCTTAACTTATCAACAGGAGTTGGATAAGGTTGGGCTGACCGCCTACATAGAGCGGTCGCGTTCTGGTAACGGTGGACATGTTTGGGTATTCTTTGAAGAAGCCTATCCTTGTCATAAAAGTCGTGCTATCGGACTTGAAGTCGCTCGTAAAGCTCTAAACTTATCAGCCTTCGATAAAGAGGCTAGTTTTGATCGGCTATTCCCTAGCCAAGACACTATTACTAAGAATGGTCTTGGTAATCTAATTGCCTTACCCTTTCAAGGTGAGTCGGTTAAAAATGAGAACACGGTTTTTATTGATCCGATAACAACAGAACCCTACGAGGATCAGTTCACGGTGCTCCAAAACATCAAGCGTTATTCAACCGATGAGTTGGCAACCGCCTATAACAAACTTATCTCCGGAGTAGATAGTGATGCAACTAAAAATCGTAAGAGACTCAAAATTAGCGTTGGCCAAAATATTACACTACAAAAATCTCAATTAAGTGGACCGTTAGTCGGTTACCTGAAAGAACAGCTAAATTTTCTTAGCACTGAATACCTGACTAAAAAACGGTTGGGTAAATCTCTGTATAAAGTTCAGAAGTATTTTCGACTTATTGACGAATCTGCAAAAACAGTCACTTTGCCACGTGGCTTTTTATCCAGACTACTCAATTTTTGCTATGAGAATAGTATTGGATACAATGTTAGCTTCGTAACTCCAAGACTTCCTGATTGCAAATTTAAAAGCAGCATAAAACTAAAAGAGGCACAGCAAGACATAGTTGAACTAGCTCAGAGCGAAAAGCAAGGAGTTATTGTTGCGCCACCTAGCAGTGGCAAGACTATGATTGGGCTAGAGCTGATTGCAAAACACCAAAAGCCCGCATTAGTACTAGTTCACCGTCAGCAATTGCTTGATCAATGGGTTGATCGTATACAAAAATTTTTAAATATTCCAAAAACCCAAATTGGTAGATTCTCTGGCAGCAAGAAAAGCATTGGTAAAGAAATCACGGTAGGGTTACTGCAAAGTTTTGCTCGATCCCAAGACTTGGCTAAGTATCGGGATAAATTTGGAACAATCATTATTGACGAATGTCATCATATTCCAGCTAAAACGTTCCGTGAAGTTATCGCTAATCTAAATCCAGAGTTTTTGTATGGCTTAACTGCAACACCAAAGCGAAAACATAATGACGAGCAGCTAATCTATGTTTATATTGGTGATATTATTGCCGACATGTCCGGCTATATTACGGCTGGACACAAGCAATCAGTCCATTTTGAAACTGTTATTAGGGAGACTGCGCTGGCTGTGCCGTTCAACTGGAAGACTGATCAGTTTAATCTAATAGCTAATGTAGTCAGCTATGACACTTCCCGTAATACTATTGTGGCAAGCGATATACTCGAGCAAGTCAAGCTAGGTAGAAAAACTCTTGTACTTAGCGAACGCAAAGAACACCTTAAAATTCTGGAGTTATATTTAAAGGGTCAGTGTGAGACGCTTATATTCACCGGAGATGATTCTGCTACAAGTCGTGTGTCCAAAATGAAGCAAATTAGCGATGGGCATTACCAGGTGTTACTAGCTACTGGGCAAATATTTGGGGAGGGTATGCACATCGACAACATTGAAGCACTAGTTTTGGCTTTCCCTTTTTCTTTTGAAGGCAAATTAACCCAATATGTTGGCCGACTAATGCATAGCTCCAGCCCTAAGGTCTTGATTGACTATCATGATAAGAATATTCCCTTTCTTGATAGGCAATTTAAACAGCGTGAGCGAGTTTATAAGAGGTTAGGGAAGTAGCGCAAGTTAACCTACAACAGTCCGTCTACATATGATTTAGCATCGGCTAAACCGCATCTATTTGCATCGAGCACAATCTTGATAGCAGCGACTTTATCACCCTTGGAAAGAGCCTCGTTAAGCTTTTGCTGAGCAAGCTTACTCAGCTTAATGCCATTAGTACCTTTATATTGGCTCTTGTTTTTGGCATCCTGGGCCTTGAAAGCTTTCATAAGCTCCGTTTCGGATAGTGATTTACCTTGCTTATTAGCTTTTGATACAGCATCACAGATAAGACAACCATTAAAATAAGTCGGTTTTGGTCGTCCTGACACAGCAATACTGTAGCACAAAAGATATGATTAATACGCACTACGGTCATGGAGCCCAGTCAGTTTTGCAGGTGTCCAGCCCTTATATAGAGGAGCGGTCAGTTCTGGAACCTGCGTAAGGAGTTAATTGGCGCAATAGTGGTCATTTCAATGGTTCGAGCCTAACGTGGCTGCATTTGGCAATTTTAAAAATATGAGCCAAAATGTAAGATTTAATAGGGGTAAATAAATAGAGACCGGTCAAGGAACACGGTCTCGTATTTTGGCTGTCCAATCTGGTTGCGGGGACAGGACTCGAACCTGTGACCTCGTGGTTATGAGCCACGCGAGCTGCCGCTGCTCCACCCCGCGTTATCTTTAAAACAGCCGAGTGCTATATTAACAAACAGAGGTAGTCATAGTCAACGTAAGCTATAGTTACGAGTTCTATTGGCGATGCAGGAAAAAGTTAACCCAATCTGTTATATGCCTCTGTAGAGATGGAACGCTAATTTTGCTAGGCTCATTGTCATTTACTGTGATTTTAGGGGCATATGCCAAAGCGACACTACGCGGCACCAGTATCTCCTGTTCTCCGGGAAGCGCTAGCCCGAAGTTTAACCTTGCCTGTAATCCCAGATACTGTTTAGAGCTGTAATATTCGTTCTGGAGCGTCAGATTATTGTTTTGTAGCTTCTGAATAATATTTTCTTGTTTAGTCGTCGTAATTTGTTTCTGTAGGTTATAATTCATTTGGATTGCTCTCACCCCGCTCCAACTTACTATCAGCACAATTAATACAAACACCACCTGACCAGCAAAGCGGATGTCGTGCATTCTAGCTATAAAATCTGAAACTATCGCCTTTAAATAATGAATTTTTGTTTGCATAACTTTAAAGCCAATTATATATCTAATATAACTAGTAGTGTATACTCCGTTAACGTAAACCGGTTGCGGGGGGACGTAGCTCAGTGGTTAGAGCAGTCGGCTCATAACCGATTGGTCGCAGGTTCAAATCCTGCCGTCCCCACCATTCCACTTTTGCTTGACGTTAATTTTTAAGCTGCACTATTGTTAAAATCTTCCTATAAGCATAAAAACAATGGATAATGCACACCAGCCTGATATCACACCTTCACCACCAGATAGCGCGAATCAAATAGAGCAGCCGCAGTCAGAAGGTAGCATAGCCTCGGGCAAGCTACTGCACAACAATCTAATCAGCCGCAAGCTGAAACTCCACAGACACCTCCACCAATTGGACCAATTACGGTTATGGGAGGACCACTAGAGACAAGTAAACAAACGTCTGCAGAAGACTCCATTCAAGTTAATGCTGTTAACCACAAGCCCAGCCACGCATTACTAGTCATCTTAGGAATTATTGTTCTTGCAGGATTAGGAGGCGGAGCTTTTGCATTACTACACTCCAGTAACCAACCTAAAAAGACTAGTGCATCAACTTCAGCCTCGGCGCAATCTTCCAAAGCAACTTCGACTGCAAGCAATAGCCTCGCTCCGGCCATTCAGGCGGCGGCTCAATCATATGCGGCAATTATACGAATGCAGCTCGCCGAATACAACGTGATCCAGAACTCGTATCCAGCCAGCTTAGATGCAGCACAAATAAATAGTGTACTAGGTAGCTCCGGTCCAGGCCTGCAACGACTAGAGAAAATTTTAACTCCACCATCTGGAGAAAAGTATAACTATGTTGCCAGTCCGAACGGTTGTAGCACTGCCGCTAATAACTGCACAAATTATACCCTTAGCATAATCCGGATTGGCAACGGTCAAGTTTTGGCTACAGAAACTTCAACAAACTAACAATTCTTAAATTAACGGGGATTAAATTGAATGGCCGTTTGATAGCTGAAGCTAAAGTGCTGGCAGACTTAATCTCAAAAGATAGCATTTGGATCCACCAGACTTTTTTAAGGTAAGCAAGTTAGTGTATAAACGTGAAGCACAAAGTTCGCAACGTCATGCTGACATTAGGACTCGTTATAATTCTGTCCTCCACTATCTATGATATCGTCCATGCAGCCAAGATCCACCACCATGAAAGCTATATTGGTTCGAGCGGAATTCCTAAAGTTGTATACCGACAACAAAGGCTTATCGCAATTGCTCAAACTCTGGATACAACCACCCAAAAAATTACCACCGCACACAAAGATCACACTTTTTTAGCAATGCTAAAAACTTCCGGTTTAAGCAAAGCTCAATTCAATAAACAGCTAAAGCAGAATATTAAAAAAGATCTTGAGACTAAAGGCTATTCCTCTGATCAAATAACCATCGCTTTCCAGCACTTAATCATCCACCACCTGCACCGGCGGTTACATCACAGGTAAACCCGCCTCAAAAGTATCTAGCTCGGTTAGCATGTCGTCTACCGTAGAAGCCACAGACAGCTTCTCCCGGAGCTGCTTGGCATCATCAAACCCCGACAGATAAATTTTGGCATATTTGTTGAGTCGTTTAACGCCCTTGTCCGGGTTTTCTGCCCAGTTTTTATATAACATTAAGTGTTTCTTAAACAGTGTAATACGACCGCTCGTCCCAACATCTGCCCATCGGTTATTGACACTAAACGCAAATGGGTCAGTAAAAACTCCGCGGCCAATCATTACGCCGTCTATGTTATAACTATTAATAATCGCCTGACCCTGATGAATATCCTTAATGTCGCCGTTCGCTATCAGGAGTGTATTGGGACTCAATCTGTCGCGCTGACGCCTAATCCGCATCAGTTCTTCAAAATGGGCCGGTACCTTGCTCATTTCTTTAACAGTACGGAGATGAATACTAAGCATATCCACTCCCTGTTTGAAAATAAACTCTGTCCAGGAAGGGTCGATTTCGTCAAACCCGAGTCTGGTTTTAACACTTACCGGCAATCTGCCCCCGCTGCCATCCTTTACGGCTGCAATAATTTCTGCAGCGAGTTCACGGTTTTTAATAAGTCCCGAACAGGCCCCGATTTTAGTTACCGCCCGTACAGGGCAACCCATATTTAGATCAATTCCCGCGTAGTTCGTCGACAACCCTATCTCTCGCGCAAGAGATCCTGAAGCCAGTTGCCAAGCAATCTTGTTAAAATTAACCGGGTTCAGACCCCAGATATGGGCCACAAGAGGTGGCTCTTCTTCGAAACGTTCAAGTTTTTTCCGCAAAGACTTACGACCGGCGCTAATTAGACCATCGACATTAACAAATTCACTAAAACACAAGTCAGGTTTGCCGCAGGCACTTATAACCTGACGAAAGACGGTATCAGTCACATCATCCATCGGCGCCAGAATAAATAATGGCTTGGTGTTGATGCGTGGACCCTTGGTAGTTATCATAAATATCAAATTTCGTTTTGTTTACTCATCTTTGCAGCCTTTTGGGCTAGTTGTATATCCCGGTTCATTTTATGATGGATTCTATACCTGTATATTTGTTGGGCGAATTAAATGCCTGGCTGTTGCTCTTTATTTAATCAAATCGAGAACAGCTATACTCAAACCGGAAGCTGTCTTTTCCAGTTACGAAGCATTTGTCGATCAAGTTGATTAGTTCATCTAGCTCATCAGGTGTTTTAACGGTTTTTTCTTTAACCGATTCAACGTCCAAAAGCCGCTGCTGTCTGCACATATACAAGCATTAACACAATTGGTTATTTTACACAAAATAAGGCTCCCAGGTAAATCCCGGGAGCCTTTACTTGCCCACTAATGTTGCTTACTTGCGCTTAACGGTCAAAAAACCGTTGCGAGGGTTTTCGTTCACTTCACGATCCGCAGGCAGATCTGTAGCTTCAGGACGCTTGTCTTTACTGAAGTAGTAGATTGTCTGCACTTTACCACCACGCAGAGTGACCTTTTTAGAGTTTAAATAGTATGTGACCCCTTTTGAATTTGTGTGCTGGTATGCCATAAACAATACCTCTCCCTCTTATAAAGTTGTTGGTACACTCAACATACTCTGTTAGCTTTTTGTTTGTCAATATTTTTATAGATACGACCCCTATAAAAGTACTTGCGTTATGCCGGACGGTTGTTTACACTATGGTAGTCAAGCATTAACACTAAGTAGGTGGAGAAAAACAGATATGGAGTTTTCGAATCGCGGTGGCGTGCCGGTTACCAGCAACCAGAGTCCGGTTAACAGGGTTCCAGATTTCACCGGATCTTCGCGGCATCATACTAAACAACCCAAAAAGTTATTAGAAAGTCTATTAACTAAGTGGGCATCATTAATTCTCGGGGCAATGATCGTTATACTGCTTGTGGCAGTGACATTGGTAGTGGCCTCGACTCAACCTAAATCCCAAGCAAATTACGTCTATAGCAATAAACTTCAAGCAGTATTCCTGAACACCGGCCAGGTTTACTTCGGCAATATTCAATCGATCAATCCGCAGTATCTGGTGTTGACAAATATTTTCTACCTGCAAACCAACAATCAGAGCAGCAGCAGTAGTAGTAGTAACAACAACGTATCACTGGTTAAGCTGGGCTGTGAATTACACGCGCCATATGACCAGATGGTAATCAATATGCAACAGGTAACATTCTGGGAAAATCTCCGCAGTAGCGGTCAGGTAGCAAAAGCTGTAGCACAATACTATAAAGAATATCCGCACGGCCAGACCTGCACTAACCAGAGTGCTACTACCGGCAGCCCCACACCTAGCAGTGTAACCACCACTCCGCCAACCGCGAAACCATAGCACTTGCGTAGTAAGACTAGGAAATAAATGCCCCCTCACATAAAAAAGGAGTATTTATTTGATCTCAAGCAGTTTTTACTAAGCGATGCCGGTAAAAACGAACCAAAAAGTCCACCATTGTAACGCCCGCAAGCGCAATAGTAGCTAATAGCGTCCACCCTGCTAAATCTGGACTCCATGATGGAGAGACAAAATCGAATTCATACAAGGCAGCGGGTATATTAGGTAACTTGGCTCCGTGGCTTGTTACATACTGCTCAATACAGGGTACTCTGTTATGACCTGAAAAGTCAGACGGATCAAGCCGTTGACAGTAAGTTTGTGCAGCAGTATAAAGACCAATGTTATCGCTTAGTGCCGACTTATCGGCTGCCGTTACCAGCCTTAAATAGGTATATTCCAGTTGAATTGGCGGATAGACTGACCCCACCCCAGCTGACAGATTGGTGTTCATATGCGCTGTAACATAAGCTTGCAGATTGTCTAATGCTTGCTGCACTCCGTGTCCATTATAATCAGCGGCATACACGTCTGATCGTAATTGTGCCATATGCTCGTTATTGCTCCTAAGCGCAATGACACAAACAACCCCCACTATCAATGTTGCAATCAAAAAATATACGGGGCGGATATCAAACAGCCGCATCGAAGTAAAATGTCTAGGGCGGGTAGTTGCCATAGTATCATTTTAACTTAAGCTAGAGCTATTTGGCGCCGTGTTAGACTAAGATCATGCATATTTACTTCTCTGGCATAGGCGGTGCCGGTATCGGACCGCTAGCCGAGATCGCGCTGGCTGCCGGCTATGAAGTATCCGGTTCAGACAAACAAAACTCGAGCTATATTGAGCATCTTAGGGAATCCGGTATAACAGATATTTATCTGGACCAAAGCTATAATAGTATTGCTCAAGTTCATAAAAAGCACCCGATTGACTGGCTAATCTATACCTCGGCTCTACCGCTCGAACAACCCAATGCGCCGGAGTTGCGCTTCGCCACCGATGAAGGCATAAAACAAAGTAAGCGCGACGAGTTAATCAATCAGATCACAAAAGATAACAGCTTATCGCTCATTGCCGTAGCTGGTACTCATGGCAAAACCACCACCACCGCTATAATAACTTGGCTGTGTTATCAGCATCAGGTAAGTATAAGCTACTTGCTGCCGGCTAAAACCAGCTTTGGACCAATGGGACGCTACCAAAAAGGCAGTCATTATTTTGTTTTTGAAGCTGACGAATTTGACCGCAACTTTTTGCAATTTGAGCCTTGGCTGAGCGTTATAACCGGGGTCAGTTGGGACCACCATGAGATCTTTCCTTCGCGCGAAAGTTACCAACAAGCATTTAAAGAGTTTATCTCTCAGAGCGAACAAACCCTGATATGGCAAGATGATGCCTTATATCTCGGACTTAACACAGCTAAGAATCTAGCTATTCAAGATCCGGCACATCCGCAACTATCTAAACTCAAGCTCAAAGGTCTATATAACCGATTGGATGGTTGGTTGGCGCTGCAAACGCTTTTAAGGATATGCGACGTCCCCGCTACGGAGCTGATTGAAAGTATCAATCTTTTTCCGGGCCTATCCAGAAGAATGGAGGAAATTGTCCCGGGTTTATACAGCGATTATGCACATACGCCCGAAAAAATCCGTGCAGCAATGAGTGTAGCGAAAGAAATGGCTAAACCCAAGCAGGCGATAGTCATAATTTATGAGCCGTTGACCAATCGGCGACAGCATTATATGATCAATGACTACAAAGATAGCTTTGCTGGGGCAGCTCAAGTTTATTGGCTGCCGAGTTATCTGGCGCGGGAAGACCCCAACCAGCGCATTTTAGCCCCGGCTGAGCTTATATCCCGTCTTAGTGACCCAACGATTGCTCTTCCAGCCACACGTAATAGTGATCTTAAGCGAACTATTGACGCCCACTTAAATAAAGGCGACATGGTCATTGCCATGGCCGGAGGAGGCGGAGGCAGCCTCGACGACTGGTTGAGAGAGCAATACTATGTTTAACGTATTGGGGTCTGAAGCGACACGCCGTAACTAGTTTCGGTGACGTTAACAAACGTATCTTTATCACGAATAATGGCTTGGGGCGGCAGTTGTTCTGAACGTGTACCTAAACCTTGCATTCGTTTAACCGCTGTACCGATGGCTAAAAATTCAATTACACCACTGCCAATGTCATAAATATACGTTTTAATCCCTAACACGTCATCGGCCCCAATCGCTTCAGCCTGATCGTGTACCCTCTTGAGTGACTGCTCTCGAGCACCATAAATTAGTTCGCTCAACACCTTAACCTCACCTTTGACCAAATTACGGAAACTAGCTTTAATACCCCCCGCCAAACCCAGCGAGAACACCGACGTGCCCAAGATAAGTTTAAGCGGCGCATAACCGAGTTTGGTCACGTTCCACATTTCTTCGGCTGTTAAGTCGCTGGTTATAACACCCTCGGTTAAGCTGGTAGCCGCACTCAACTGCGGGTTATATGAAGCGGTGCCGATCATTACCATTTCCTGAACGCCGCTAACACCAACGGGAAGAATGGTAGTTTTGATCCCGACAACGCTGTTGGCATTTTTGGTTCTTGCCTCGTTAATAATACGTTCAAGCGCCAGATTGCGTGTCTGATTAAAGATATTACTAAACTGCGTCACTTCACCACGTACCATTTCCTTAAGCCCGCCTAGCAAACCGCGGGCAACTCCGATTGAATACGCCACATTACCAAACACAAAGTCGATCGGATCGTAGCCGGCATCGACTTGGCAAAACAACTCCTGGCCATCACTGGCCGAAGTAAAGCGTGCACCGTTCCCCGGATTGCTCGGGCTAATCGCCGAGCCCACCGATAAAAACTCAACATTGTCAGGATGAAATACGAGTTCGCTGGTAACGCCCGTAGCTGCCGACGCACCGTTTTGCATCAGCTCATTACTGAAGCGCTCAAGACTTAAGCGCCGTCCTTCAGCAATCATATTGGTAACTTGTGCAATTTCGCCACCAACTGCGGTTCGCAAACTTGACTTAATGCCACCTATAACTCCAAGTGCAAATACGGCGTTGCCAACCAACAAATTACCTGGTTTGTACCCGATACTCTCTAAACAATAAAGCTCGTTACCGGATAATCCGGTATAAATCGGACCTTCGGGTTTGATCTGGCAATTTATTTCACCCGGTTGTGCGCTGGAATCAGCTGGCTGAGAAGAGAAGATAGACATAATAAAATTACTCAATTTATAGCTTACGATAATTGTAGATCTATGCCTAGCCGCTGCACAAGTCAATCAGTTCTAATATCCATAGCACCTTGTCTAACTACTTCAATTGCATCGTCAACCACCCGAATAATCGTGCTCGGCCGGCGACCAATCAATGGTCCTCCATCAATATAGGCATCAACTTGATTATGGAAATAAGCTTTAGCCTGGTCAATTGTTACTGCTACCGGCTGCCCTGGTAAATTGGCGCTAGTTGTCATTAATGGTCCGGTTTGTTTAAGCAAAGCTAGGAGTGGTTTAGCGTCCGGCAAGCGGATCGCCAGGCCATAAGCGCCAGATGTCAGATAGTTCAACTTAGGGTTGGACACTGGAATAATAACGCTAACCGGGCCGGGCCAATATTGCTCGACTGCCTTAAGATACCGCCTGGTGATACCTAGACTGACAAGCTGCTCGATATTTGCAGCGATTACTGTTCCGGGCTTATTGACACGATCTTTGAGACGATAAAGTCGCTCTACCGCCGGCTTATCTACTGCCCGGGCGACCAAGCCATAAACCGTATCAGTGGGCAATACAATGACTGCTCTCGGCTGTAATAAGGCCTTAGCAGCTTGTCTTTCCATAAGACTATTCTAAATTAAAAGTGTAGGAAGGTTTTATTTAGTCTTAATGTAAGCGTAAACGATTAATATGGCGATAACAACCACAATTATGACCGTGGCTGTGATTGCCGCATTGGTGCCACTTGGTGCCTTAGATTCAACCGGTGGCCGTTTTGTTTCGGGCTGCTGTTGCGGTTGAGCGGGTAGCGGCCTGGCCGGAGGCTTTACATCGTCCACCGGGGGCGGTGTTACGGGTAACGCGTTCGAAGTTGGTACCGGAGGAGTGTTATCCATAAATGCTCATGCTTCTTTAGTTTAATTATATACCACATTAGAGATGATGTTTAATCGAGCTTAATGAAACATGCATGTTAGGATCGATCAAATAGATCGCCATGCCAATAGCGACCAAGCAAACAATCACCACCAAGACCCAGAACCAAGCCGCGGCATGACTACTCTGAGCCGGTGCGGATTCGGCCTTAACCTGTTCAAGTTCTGCATCCTGTACTCCAAGTGTTGTGTCAGCCTCTTCGGCCACGATTGCATTAATAGCTTGAGCGGTTTGTGGATCGTCATAGTTATCTACTTTGAGCGGTTTTACTTCTTCTTTGGGTATTTCGTTAACCTCAACTCGCCCCTCTTCGTCGGCTTCAGTCACCTCTTCTACGGCAATTTTTACTTTATGGGCAGCTCGTTTCGGTTTTGTCTTTACCTCGTTTAATAATGGTGCTGATGGCGTATCTGCAAATATATCAAGGGGGGGCGGCGAGCTTTCACTAGGCTCCGGCTGTAGTTTTTCAAACTCATCCACGGATTTTGATTCTGTCTCCAGCTCTGGCCGATCCCGACCAGTCGACATCATCGCATCGACCTTGGCAATAACTTTCGGGTCTTCTGTTAAATCGTTGTCTGTTACTTTATCTTGCTTTTTTTTAGCCATAACTTCTGCCCACCATTATCCAGACTTAAGCAAGATTAATCAAAAGTAAATGACTTAAACATTAGCAGGATAGGAGCAGAAAACTGGCTGTTGTTCCAGTCGGTTGCAGCAATCGTTAAAGGAGCCCGGCTGCTATCTGGGCAAAGCTTGTTAACACATGAATAGAACGAAACATATACCAGAGGGTCAACCGCGGCAATATTTGATTGAGGTATATCCTGATATTTTTGGTACCCATAATTTCCACTTAAATAGATACCGTCTAATCCGCCCCGGGTAGTAGTAGCCGGATATTGGACGAAGCTGATGTAGCTTTGCGCCGCTTGACTAGTTGACGGCTGAGTGAAAGTAATTTTAGTCGAACTTAGTACAGCCACAGATGTACTGCCAAACGCCGGTGGTACACCACCCTGATGAGCAAGCGTTAATGTCACCTCTCCAAGCTTAGTCTGTCCATTGGCAGCAATGATATTCATGACCGGAGAAGTGACGGTAAGCGGCGCATTAGCACTATCGATCAAGTTCCAGCCGTTAGGATAATTAAAGGTCGTATTAAAGTTAGTCGAAGTATATGAAGTTGAGGGGATTAACGGAGCTTTGGGTGCAGCTACCGCAGCGGCTAGCTTCCGGGTGGTCCTGGCTTCTTTAGCGACAGTAGGCTTGGACTTGTGACCGCTAGCCACAAAAACACCCACTCCACCAATTAAAACGACAGCTGCTATGAGTAGACCAACCTTAACCCACCGCTTTGAGCCAGAGCGCTTATTATGGTTCTGGTATTTTGGCGGTGGAGCCGCCGGTAACCCGGCATCATTGTAACTGTTTTGGCGGTCGGAGTTCGGAACACTCCTGTACCGATTCGGGTCCATTACATTTCTATTTTACAGCTTATGGCTAATAAAAACATGAAAAAGCTCAGGGAACAATGCGATTAATATCGCGCGGAAACAGAATCGCCTCCTTAATATTGCCTAGCCCTACTACTTTCTCGACCAAACGATCGATGCCGAAACCGCACCCGCCATGGGCCGGCATACCATGTTTAAATGCCTGCAGGTAAAATTGGTAGGCATGGTCATCGATACTGATTCCGGCTGCTTCCATTTGTTGCTTTAGCTGATCATAGCGGTGCTCGCGCTGAGGACAAGTTGCCAGTTCAAGCCCCTTAAACAACAGGTCAGCGCTCAGTGCACTTGCATCGTCTTTAGCCATATGATAAAACTTCATTTTGCTCCGGGGTAAATCTGTTGCAAAAACTGCCTCGCAGCCATCATGTTGCTTAGCATACTCACATATCCAGCGTTCTTCATCCGGCGTTAAATCGACTTCGCCCGACATATCCGTCTGATTCTCTTTCGCATATAGCTCATGGATTTGCTTCATCGAATACCTGGGGAATTTATCCTTTAACAACGGTTTTGGCGCTTTCAGGTCATTTAAGATGTCTCCATGCTGCTCCCAAACTTTAGTCACCACCGCATAAAGCAGAGCCTGGACCATATTTAAGACGTCTTCGTGGCCATGAATAAACGCCATCTCGAGATCCAGCATTGTGACTTCTGAAACATGTCTGGTAGTTGCGCTCGGTTCGGCTCGAAAGGCCGGGCCAACTTCAAACACCCGTTCGAACACGCCGACCATAACTTGCTTGTATAACTGTGGGCTCTGGGCCAGTGAAGCCGGTTTTCCAAAGTAATCGAGTTTAAAGACCTCTGCTCCTCCTTCTGCCGCGTTAGCCACCAATTTGGGAGTCTGAATTTCGACAAAATCTTTCGAATAAAGAAACTCGCGGATATATTTTAAGAGCATTGACCGCACATAAAAGACTTTGGCCTCATTGAGGTTGCGCAGTCCAAGGGAGCGATGCTCGAACAGAGTATCAAGATTTTCCGGTTTATGGCTAAGCGGCTTATCAATCTCAATCGGAGGCTCGTAAACGACCGGAACCACAACATTTAGCTTGACATCGTGAAGTTCAACCCCGCCCGGAGCCCGGGCTTCACGAACTACCACTCCGTCTAGTTCTAAAATACTTCCAATGTGAACTCCTTTGAGCTTGTCAACCTCTGTCGGATCCTTAAGCAACGCCTGCACGACTCCGCCGCGGTCACGCAAGTTAATAAATGTTAGCCCCCCAAGCAGACGTTTTTTGTGCAGCCAACCTTCAAGATGAACGGTTTCATCTACATGTTCAGATAGCTGATTGGATAATACACGCATTTAAACTACCTCCACTTCAGGTAGTGCCGCTTCCTGCTGTTCCTGCGAAGCCGGTTCTCTTACATGATCTTCTAACTCGAGCCAGGCTTTAAGCGCATCTTTAAGCGTGATAATACCAAGGGCTTCATTTTCTTGGTCAGTCACTACTAGCACCGGGGAAACACCACTAGCAAACTGGTTAAATGCTCGCTCGATTGAATTAAATTCATTGATGACTTCGATAGAGTTTTCCATGTGATCGCGCACCTTACCCTCCGAGTGCAGTCCGACCGTCGCTTGATTCAAAACCCCTATAACCTGACGGCTGTTTTTGTTTTTAACCACCACAAATGCGTTCTGTTTGGACTTATGCATTTCATCTAGCAGTTTCGGTCCGATGATGTCTTCGGGTACTAATTTAAGAGTCTGCTTCCAAGGCCGATAAAAATCTTTGACTTTAGCAGATTCAAAATCGATCAACTTAAACAAGCGGGATAGTTGAGCTGGTGAAATCCGGTTATCTTCTTGGCGTGCTTGTCGCTGCAAAAACATACGCAAATCTTCGCTCTCATAAATCTTGGTATGGAGCGGCGGATACCGTCTTTGTAACCGTTCCAGTTGTTTCAAAGCAGGATAAGTACTCGAGATAAACCAAGCAAAAAACGGCGACATCAGCTGCGCGGTTTTATAGCTAATCTTGGCTATCCGGCGGTTAGGAATCCATGAGAATATTAGCCACATCCAAATCACGGCAGGAATAACAGCAAGCCACAACGGCAGTTCACGGCTTAGTAGGATTAATCCCATACTGCTAGCAACAACCATTAAAAGCCATAAAAACCCTCTAAAAGCCGGATAGGCAATTGCCGGATAGATGGCCTTGGCAAAATGATCGCCGCGTTTAGCTTGCCGCTTAAGCTCATAAATTGGCAGATTAAAGTAAGCTTTCCGCAAAATCAACATCAATAATGCTATGGCCAGACATATGCAGGCTGCAATTAGATTGTGCATAGATAAACCTATCTTAACACTTTTAGGGTAACTCTTCAGGCTGATCTGCTATACTGAAACGAGCAACTATTCAAGGAGACCCTTAAATGACCAAGACTTTTTGGGCAATACTCGCTGCAATTGTCGCCATATTCGGTGTGACATTTATCTTTACTCACAATAAAAACACTGGTGCATCTAGCGCTCCGCCCACCGAACACATCGAGGGTGATTCAGCTTCCAATATTAAGTTGGTTGAATACGGCGATTACCAATGCCCATACTGTGGCGAGGTCTATCCCGTTCTCCAACAAGTGCTACCTAAATACCTAAATAAAGTCGCTTTCCAGTTTCGTAACTATCCCTTAACCAGTCTGCACCCGAATGCTTATGCGGCGGCTAGAGCTGCCGAAGCTGCCGGATTAATGGGTGATTTCTGGCAAATGCATAACAAACTTTACAGTGAGAATGTCAAGTACTACACCGCAGAAACTTCCGGAACCACCTATAACACCTGGATCAATGCCAGCAATCCGTTGCCTGACTTTGACAGTTACGCCAAGCAGCTCGGACTAAACATCACTCAATTTAATTCCTATTACAACAGCAGCAAGGTTAATAACGCCATTCAAGCCGATATGAACGCCGGCAACAAACTCAACGTGCAAGGCACGCCGACATTCTTCTTGGGCGGTAAGAATATTGGTAATCCGGCGACCGTCAGCGGATTCGAGAAATACCTTAATGCAGCACTGGCCAATAATGGTAAGGTCAGCAGCTCAAAACCCACCACCACTAACCAAACAAAGAAGTGATGCTAGCTCCCTAGTAATAGATGTATTGTTGCCAACTGGGGCGGCGAACGACTCGCACTTCGACTGTCCCTTCATCTTCAGTGTTTGTTTTGACTAAGATTGACATGTTGCTTTTCCTTTCCCTGGCCTGCGTTGTTATAAGTTAAGGCGTCCTGACCTTAGCTTATTGTTTTTATTTTTATTTTTAATTTTTATCTTTTGCGGAACTATATCCGCTTCAGGATGCCAAGATTGTAACTAAGCTTCTAACCCCTTGTCAAGGAGTTAATTAGTTTACTCACCCTCTGATTAATGAACCTTTATCTAACACCTTAGCGCTTGTGCATAAATCAGTCTGAACAAACTTTTTAGGTAAGGGATACATAGAGCCAATTGCGGTCGCTATAGCGACGAACACTCGATAACGTTCCCTCGGCAGTCTCACTCCGTCTCAAAGCCTCGCGGATCTTAGTTGAGGAAACTGCCGGAGCATGCGAAGGTATTAACGTTAGTTGTCTAGGATTGACCGGTAACGCTTGCACCCAGGTAGCTACGTCGGCCTCATCGGCCTTACGAATACCGACGACTAACTCAGAAGTCTTTAGTAAATTTTCGACACCCGGCCAGCTGCCCATCGTTTTGAGACTGTCCGATCCGACAAGAAAAACCAGACGGTAGCCATAAAACTGGTTTCTGAGTTTGACCAAGGTTTTATTGACTGAAAAACTGACATCACTGCTCTCAATTAAGCCAAGCTGTCGATGTGGACGTATCGCCTGGCGAACCATCGCCACACGATGAGCAAAGTGAGCAACATCACTTTTACCTTCACGGTAGCGTTCGGGCATTAAATATACCTTGTCGAGTTTGGCCTGCGTTAGACTTTGCAAAGCAAACCCAATATGTCCGGCATGAACTGGATTAAAAGTTCCGCTGAAGATACCGATGCGCTTCATAAGGCTAGTGTCCCCTCTGCACAACACCTCGCTGGAAGACAGTATGTTAAAGATAAGCAATGTCCGTACAGAGCTACCAACGGGTAAGCGCCCCGATTATCGGGCATAAGACCAAGTGAACCTATCGCCACTTTAATTAGAGGTTGGCTGATGTTAGGAATAAGCTCAGCTTTCATATATCTAATTTTACATTTAAAGCTAAAACTTTACTTAATTAGCGTTGTAAGTTTTGGACTGCTTACACTTAGAACAAGTTATGATTTTTTTGCCATTTTTGATCGTCACTAAAGCATCAACCCCCTGCTTGTGACACAAAGGACAATGAACACACTTCATGACTTCAGTGGTTGCAAATTTAGCAGCGAAGATTTGAGAATGGACAGCTTCAGACTCAATATTATTTAAATCAGTTTCGCTAAAGACGGATAAGGAACCGCCGCAGCCACTCATTAATCTTCTTTCTTTGGCAAAAGCTTGAAAAGCTGAATCTACTTCATGGTTCAATCTGGCATAAGTTATAAGATAATTTATGGCTTTAACGTTGTTACCGGTTTCTACTGACACTGCATTCGTTTTGTTTAGTCTTCTGCTAAAGGCGGCCCACACTCCGTAAATAAGCCTTTTAGTTTCAGTCTCCAGCTGTTCTTCTTTAACCGAAACAGCCGCTAGTTTTCTCAGCCCGCGCATCAGGTAGTCGATCAGATCATGGTTTTTTAGCACTTCAGCCCAGGCATTTTCGCTGCGCTCACTACTTCTACGACCAGCAAAAAAATGACCACCATTCTTAGCAGACAAAAACGCGTCATAGACTTCGGTTAGCTCATCTAGCCCAAGTGTTGGATCACGCTCGGCGGCAGCCATCACGGCCATAGCGGCTGCAGTATCGCTGCGATCAATCGTCTGCGAAGACAAAGTTATACTACCGTCACTATTACAACTTGCCTGGTAGAGGTAGCCCATCTGACGCTCCGGCACCAACCCGCAACTACGCATCAACTCGTATCCATACTTTTGTTCAACATCTTTAGGGTATAGGGAAATCCACACGCGGCTTTGGCCCGGCTTTAGCTGTTTATTTCTTTCATGTTGCTGAATATCATTTTCAGCCCAATCCACGAGAAATTGTCGGCGACTGTCAAGCTCAGCATCATGTATTGCTGCATTTTTTCCAGCTTCCAGCATGTCATCGTAGCTGCGCCAATGCCCATCATCAAAGTAAATTAAATCTTCACCTGAGCGTTTGAATACAAATTCTGTGCGCGAAGCTTTATCAATGCCTTCAGTGATATAGCTTAAGTGTTCATTTTTTACTTGTTCCAGCGTTTGCGGCAGGACTTGCCCGTAAAGCTGAAGATCATATCTGAGAGCATTAACCCCAGCCAGCAAGTTAAAGCTTTTTAGTTTCTCATTGGTTTTTAACTCAGTTGCTGTTTCCATTTAAAAAAGCCCTTTGACTTAATCGAGCAAGGGCTTATGAAACAACTGCTTTCTCGCTCTTGCTCGAGAGACTTATCTAACCGTGTCTGGCTTACCAGAGTAAATCTGGCTCACAGTTGCGGCACAGCGCAGGAATTACACCTACTTCCGGTCTGCATGTTAAGTAATTCTATTTTAGCACGTCTGAGTTCACGAATCCGGCTAAGGATAAGCACGAAGCTTAGGCTTTCTAAGCATCTATTACATCAAGTAACTTACCGGTTCGTATATCGAGATGACGGGTTGCCCAATCCTCATTAAGATAAAATTCAGCAGCCATTTCGCTAGCAATCTTGGCATCAACACGACTCTCGCCGGAGTACAAGGCTAGATCGCGGCGGAGATCCACCCAAGACAATTCAGTATCTCCTTCTTCCCGAGTTGAAGCTTCGCACTGGTTTTTGACTTGCAATCGATAGGTTAGACGCGGCTCTTCTTCACCCATATGCGTATAGATGCTAATGTCCCAAGGTCCGAACGAATTTAAACTTCGATTCAACTGCCTATCCTCAGTCAATAATGAAGGCATTGCACAATATGATTGATCGTCAATATGTTGCTCTCCAAATCTACTTAGGAGTGAAAGCACCGTAAACTCTCCTAATTGGCCGATCAACCGCCCTTTGTCTGGCCAAGAGTCAACCTTCCTATACGCATCACGCAGTCGAACCATTTCCTCAACCAGTGTTCGGTAAATGTTATGCGAGGTCGATCCATCGTTCGGGGGCAAGCGTTTTTCTGAATCCATATAGGCGCGGACAGGTATAAATGACTTAATAATACGTGCCCGCGCAACATGAGCCGCTAAATTATCCGGCCCATTAGCACTTAAACGTTCAACTGTTGTGAGCACTTGGGCAGCACCGACATAGTGTGTCTGGGCTTCTTCTAGATTGGTGGTTTTAGTGGCTTGATCTAACAAAGCCTCGCCAGCCAATACCATACCATGGATACCGGTATTTTTGAGCAAGTGGCTGGCTCTTACGAGATCGATACTCCCATTGCCCAACAACTGTAATATTTTGCCCTTTGAGTGAGCCGTCCTCTTCTCAGGTCTACGTCGACCTGACTCACGGTAGACTTCACGACTTGCTAAAGTCTCAATCATAAGTTTATTTATCTCATGATATTTCCAAAAAGTAAATGCCTATTTGACTAGGTTTTGAAGTGTTGTCTTATACGATTAATTCTCGGACTAAAACTTTGCGCTGCACCTTCCAAGCCGAGAATTTTCATAGCCCCGATTAGAATAATCAAATTGTCCAGATCAGTCCTAGTGGGGGTTGATGAGCGCTCCAACTCCCGGCACATATGTTCAACTTTTTCAACTAACCACTTTTCCTCAACCGGGGTTACTGCATTGGTTAGCAATGGCTCAAGGTGTCTGTCACCGACAACTTCAAGCGAGCGAGCCGAACGATCCCTTTTTTGCAAATGCCCACGCTTGATTAAACTGTTAACATGTAGCGCCACTGTTGCAACCGAATTGTAGTTCAATCCACTCATGATTTCCCGGTAACTGGGGCTGTAACCATGACTGGCAATAAAATCACTAATAAAATTGAGTAATTCTCGTTGCTTTTTCGTCGGCCGGAGCGAACTTTCTTTTGCCGGCATCAGCTGGTCTTTTTCCTGGCCAAAGCCACATTAGTTAATAATCTCTGATCAGCTTTTGACCGTTGCAGTTGATCTTTTTCAGGTGCAACGGCAATACCTAATCCAGCCAGCCCCCAAAAAATATAAGTCATCGTGTCATCGGTCCATTCAAGTGTCAGCAAATTAACAAAGCTAAGCCCTATAAACGCGGCTAATAGCGCCAGCGCAAAAGGTGAACGGCGGCGCTGCCACAGCAACAAGCCAACGTATAGATTAATGGCAACAAATAAAATTAAGCCGATCCAGCCGGATTCTTCCCCAACCTCCAAAAAATAATCCTCGGTTATCCTAGCCGGCGCATCATGGTTATAGACACTTGCCGGTCCGGACGTACCGGGTCCATCGCCAAACGGTTGGTTAAGCACCTGTTTAATACTAGTTTTTAAGGCGCTTAAGTGGGCCGCATCCGAACTGACCGGTGCAGCAGAATTGCTTTGCGTATGGAAAACAATATTCTGAAACCGTTTGCTGGTACCTAAAGCCGCGAACGCTCCTATGATTAACACTAGTATTATTACACCAATGATCATTAGCGGAGTTTTGAATTTAGCTAAGCCTTGCTTATTCAAGCCAATTACTGCCACTAAGACTACCGCCAAAACGGCGCCAATCCACGCACCGCGTGAATAGCTGCCGTATAAAACCGCAGCCGCACCAATGAGAAACAGCACTTTAAGCCAATTCCAGCTCTTCGGGTAAGAAATTAGCAGAACAGCTAGAACTGCTATGGGCAGAATCAGGTAGGCCCCGAGCGGATCAGATCCCCTTAAAGTAGATAATATCCTGATGTAATGCGGGTTATTATTAATTGTCTGAAACGGCATAATGGTATGCGGACCGTAGCCAAAATGAGACAGGACATTAGCCGGAAGTACACTCATCTGCAGTAATCCGAACGCCACTACTATAGCTGCCGGCCAAAGAATCAGTTTTTCCCACTGCCGGTTTAAAGTATGGCTCTTTATACCGGCCGCCCAACAAATGATAAAGAAGGCCAAAAAGCGCAGATCGTCGAGCACACCATAAGCTACCGCTTTGAGACTTACTTTATGGGTCTGGTAATCAATCAGCGCAAGTATTAGATCAAGTGCCGCATAAGCCATAATTAGCCACGCCAGCTTGGTCTTAAAGATGCCGCGGCGGACTTTAGTATCAGTAAAAAACCAACCAATCACCACTAAGCCACAAAAGGCAACCAAAAACTCTTTCCATAATCTAAATAAGGTATAGTGACCGAAGTTAGATGCCGCCCAGACCGTTAAAAAGGCATGGAACGGCAGCAAAACGATAATAATTGCTATTAATCCGCACACCAAAACCACAGCTTTAGAACGCACCAGAGCGACAGCAGCTTTCATTTCCCCCTATTATAACCACAGTAAGATGTTAGGCCTACATGTCTTTTAGGAGCATCCTGTTGCTTTAGAAGTACTTTGGCTATTCTCAGATATAATATATATGATATACAGAACATAAGTTATGGAAGTAGACAATAATAGCGAATCCCTGCCATGCCCTCCTTTAGATGAAGATTCTTCACTGCCTATTTCTTTTGAATCAAGCGATGATGATATTAACCTAGATGACATCAACATAATTAGAGCACTGCGTTCTGCAATCCAAGAAGTGGTAAAAGCAGACGCACAAAAAGTACGCAATGCTAATTTCAGGACTCATCGCAAAAATAGACCTTATTAAATCCTGTACAAAAATATCTTTAACAAGTTATTCTAGAATTACGGCTTAAACCTAAAATAGATAACTGTGCCAGCCGTAAGAATCCTTAGATGAAAAACAACTCGTCGCTCGTATATAACGTATTTCTGATCGTGGGCGATTTTTTAGCATTAGTCGGTGCCTTCTCGCTTGCTTATATCTTTCGCGTTAGTGTCAGCCACGTCCGCATTTCTACCCCCATCACGGCTCGCACTTATCTAGAAACTTTTTTAGTACTGCTACCTTTTTTCATTCTGTTTTTTGCACTTATTGGACTATACACGAAAGAAATATATGAACAGCGCTTTAAAGAAATCGGCAGACTGGCCGTCGGAGTCTTTATTGGGGTACTGTTTATCATTAGCTTCGGTTACGTTTTTAACGTAAAGATTTTTCCAGCACGCTTAGTTATCTTGTATGGCTACTTTCTAGCCTTGCTCTTGATCTTAGGTTTTAGAAACGTAACTCGTTTCGGACGACGTATTCTGTTTCGTTATGATAAGGGTATTAACAACGTGCTGATCGTCGGCGATACCGCACTCAGCCGCGAATTAATTGATCTGTTAACTCCTTCAGAAATCTCCGGCTACCGAGTAATCGGAGTAGTTGGCGGGGTCAAACATCCGCTGAGAAGCACGGCGCCTTATGCCTTATTTGCTAATTTTAATCAAGCTGTTAAGAAGATCGGCAACCGGTTGCACACCATTATCCAAACCGAACTATATAGTGACGAATCTAAAAACAGCCAAATCTTAAGCTATGCGCAGCAGCATCACGTCGCCTATCGTTTCGTACCCGGTAACGGCGAACTGTTTGTTGGTAACATAGGGGTAGAAGTCTTCCGCGGAGTACCGGTCATTGAAGTACACCAGACAGCGCTAATTGGCTGGGGACAAATTGTTAAACGCGCCCTGGACGTCGTCTTAGGCACCATCATGCTAATTATTGCATCCCCTTTTATGCTGCTAATTGCCCTCGCCATTAAAGTGTTTGATCCGGGACCGGTGTTCTTCCGGCAAGTTCGTCTAACCCGCTATGATCAAAAGTTTAAAGTCTATAAGTTTCGCACTAACAAAATTGAGTTTAGTGGGCTGACACCGGAAGAAGCGTTTGCCAAGCTCGGGCGGCCGGATCTGGCCAGGGCTTACCGTAAAAACGGGGATTTCGTACCCAACGACCCGAGAATATCTGCAATCGGGCGATTTTTAAGGAAATTCTCGCTCGATGAATTACCCCAACTGATTAACGTAGTTAAGGGGGACTTAAGCCTAGTCGGACCACGTGCGCTCATACCGCAAGAGCTAGAGCTATATACCAAACGCTATGCTATTTTAAGCGTACGCTCGGGACTAACCGGGTTGGCGGTTGTCTCCGGACGGCGTAATATATCTTTTGACGAACGCCGGCAACTCGATCTTTATTATGTACAGAACTGGAGCTTATGGAATGACCTGGTGATCCTTATTAAGACCGTCTGGATTGTCTTAAGGCACAAAGGGGCAGTCTAAGATGGCTAAATCCAAACTGAAGGTTGCAATTGTGTGCGACTGGCTGCTCGGTACCGGAGGAGCAGAGCGGGTAGTCTATATTCTGCACCAAATGTACCCTAATGCACCCATTTATACATCACAGTATGACGATAACCCCAAAGTCTGGTACGGCTACAACTGGTTTAGTGATGCGGATATCCGCACTACCAAACTACAATCTCTGCCGAAAAGTCTAAAGAAATTCTTGCCGGTTTTACGAGCCATCGTCTTTCCCCGACTCGATTTAAGCGAATACGACCTAATATTGTCGGTTTCAGGGGCGGAAGCCAAGTCAGTTCACAAACGGCCCGGAGCATTGCACATTAACTATTGCCATTCGCCGACTCACTATTACTGGTTCCGCTTCGATGAGTATCTTAAACATCCCGGTTTCCCATTCGGTACCAACTGGCTTGCGCGAATCGGTTTAAGAATATTAGTAAAACCTTTAAGGATATGGGACCGTCACGCTGCCAAGAGTCCGGATATCATGATCGCCAATTCAACCCATATTAAAGAGATGATCAAGAAATATTACCGTCGTGATTCAGTCGTTATCCATCCACCAGTAGACATTGACCGATTCAAAATTAAAGGTACACCTCCAACTAGACACGGCTTCGTGGTTGCCGGCCGCCAAACCCCGTATAAGCGGATAGACATTGCCGTGGCGGCCTGCAGCAATTTAAAGATTCCCTTAGTTGTCATTGGCAATGGACCGATGCATAAGAAATTGGAGAAAATGGCAGGGCGGAGCGTTACCTTTCTGACAGCGGTAAGCGATGAGGATTTGCCGAAACATTTGCAGTCAGCTCTGGCTCTTATCTTTCCAACCAACACTGAAGATTTTGGGGTTACTCCGATCGAGGCCATGGCCGCCGGAACTCCAGTCATCGCGTATAGCAAAGGCGGTCCACGCGATTACATCATTCCAAATAAAACCGGCTTGTTTTTTGACCGACTTAGCGCCAGCAGCTTGGCTAAGGTCATTGAGTCGTTTAATCCCGACCGCTTTAATCACGGCAAAATTGAACAGTTCAGCGAAAACTTTTCGATCGACGTATTCAAAAAAAATATGAAAACCCTAATTGAAGATTCTCTTAAGGAGTTAACGGTTTAAATGTGCGGTATCGTCGGCTACATCGGCCCTAAACAAGCTACGGATGTTGTGGTAAAAGGCCTCTCAGCACTTGAATACCGAGGCTATGATTCGGTTGGCGTCGCACTCATCGATCAAAACCAAACGGGACAGGTTATCAAGCAAGCTGGCAGAGTTGAAAACCTCAAGCCCCTAGTTAAACAACAAGCTGGCAAATCTCAGCTCGCGATCGGCCATACCCGCTGGGCAACTCATGGGCTACCGAACTCTGTTAACGCTCACCCGCACAGCAATAACGCTAAAGATATTTTTGTAGTCCATAACGGCATTATTGAAAACTACCAGGAAATAAAGGACCGGCTGACTGAACATGGTTACAAATTTTATTCAGATACCGATACGGAAGTTATCCCGAACCTGATTGACTACTACACTGCCCGTTCAAAAACCTTTTTAGCCGGACTTAAAGCAGCCCTGAACGATTTGCGTGGTGCCTTTGCGATAGCCGTGATCACCACACGCGAACCAACCACACTGTTTGCAGCCCGCTTTTCGAGCCCGTTAGTCATCGGCGTAGGTAACAACGAATATGTTCTGGCATCAGACCCTAATGCGATCATGGCGCATACCAAAGATGTCGTCTTTTTAGAAGATAACGATCTAGCAGTAATTAACCAAACCAGCCTTAAAATCATTGACTTTAGCCGCAGCATGCCTAAAAAACCGAAGCTCGAACTACTGGACTATGACCAGGAACAAGCCGCGCTCGGCCACTTCCCGAATTTCATGCTTAAAGAGATTTATGAGGCGCCGCAAACCATTCGTGCCGCCACGCGGGGTCGGGTTTTAGCCGATCAAGGCATTATTAAGCTGGGTGGACTGGAATCAGTCAATAAACAGCTTAACCATATCGACCGCATTGTCATTGTGGCCTGTGGCACTTCATATTATGCCGGTTTAGTCGGCGAATATTTAATTGAAGAGTTGGCCAACATTCCAGTGGAAGTTCAGTTAGCCAGCGAGTTTAAATACCGCAAAGAGCCATTCTCCCGCGCCACAATCTTGCTCGCCATTTCCCAATCCGGCGAAACCGCTGACACCATTGCAGCGCTTGAAAAGGCCAAGGACTTTGGCTGCCTTAGACTGGGAGTAGTCAACGCGATCGGTAGTACCATCGCGCGTTTAACTGATGCCGGTGTATATACCCATGCCGGCGCAGAACGAGCGGTCGCCTCAACCAAAGCTTTTATTGCCCAAGTAACAGTTCTAACTTTAATTGCCTTGCATCTTTCTAAAGGGGAGAACAAAGACTACCGGAAACTACTCAACGAACTAAGCTTGTTGCCGCAAAAAGCTGCCGCCGTGTTAGAACAAGCACCGGAAATTAAACGCATCACCATAAAGTATATGGACAAGCAAGACTTCTTTTTCATCGGCCGGGGCTATAACTATCCTTGCGCCCTTGAAGGAGCGCTGAAGCTGAAAGAAATTTCCTACATCCATGCCGAAGGTTACGCCGCTGGCGAAATGAAGCACGGGCCACTAGCGCTAATTGATAAAGATTTCCCCACCCTCGCCCTCGCAACCGATTCTAACGAATTAGCCAAGACCATATCTAACATCGAAGAGATCAAAACCCGCAATGGACCGCTGATTATTATGGCAAGCGCAGGTAATAAAAAGGTGGCTAGCTTAACTGATGATTTAATTTACCTGCCAAAAACCATGGAACAAACTCAACCGATACTCAGTGCTATCGCCTTGCAGTTGTTTGCCTACTATATCGCTGAAGCAAAACAATTAGATATTGACCACCCGCGTAATTTAGCTAAATCGGTAACCGTTGAATGAACCCCAAGCTGGTGGTTATTGGCGGCGGCACCGGCAGCTTTACCCTGCTGCAAGCACTTAAAGCCTGGACCCCTGACATTACAGCTATCGTCAACATGAGTGATGACGGCGGATCGACCGGTTCCTTAAGAGATGAGCTTGGTGTGTTACCGCCCGGAGACGTCCGCCAGTGCTTAGTGGCACTCAGCAACCATCCGGGAGCCAGAGACTTATTCAGCTATCGTTTCGGCAAGGGAAAGTTAGCCAACCATACCGTCGGCAATATCGTGTTATCCGCGCTTGAGCTGCAACTTGGCAGCTTTACTAAAGCGGTGGAGCTAGTCTCTGACCTCTTGAGCATTACCGGAAGAGTCCTGCCGGTAACTGAAGATAAGCATGAGCTGCTATTACAAGACGGGAATAAGTTAATTCGCGGTGAATATACTATCACTCAACACGTCATCAAAAACCGAGATGCACGCTTATTCTTAAAGCCTGAGGCAAAAATAAACAAGCTAGCCAAAACGGCAATCTTACAAGCCGATCTAGTTATAATCGCCCCTGGCAATTTATACGGATCAATATTGCCGGTTTTTTGCGTTAAAGGAGTGGCTAAAGCGCTGAACTCTACCTCTGCACCCATCGTCATGGTAGCTAACCTAATAAACAAACCAAACCAAACCCTAAACTGGCATGTGGCGGATTACATTAAAGAGTTAGAGCGCTATATTGGATCAGGAACCATCGATTATGTGTTATATAACAAAGCCTTGCCCGCAAAAGAACTGTTGCAAAAATATGGCGAAGACAATGAGTTTCCTCCAAGCATAGATAAAAAGCGGTTTGCGGGCATAAGCGCCCAAGCCATTGGTGCCAATCTGGTCGCAAAAGAAATATATAAACCCGACCCGAAGGATAAGGTAATAAAACGAACATTGATACGGCACGATGCACTGGCGGTGCGCAATCAGCTACAAGAGTTGCTAAAAGCTCACTCAAAAACGAAGGAGAATACAAATGACTGACGATCTTTTCTCAATCTTTAAGTCGTACGATATTAGGGGTCAAGTCGGCTCGGTACTGAACAAAAAAATTGTGAAGCGCATTGCCATGGCTTACGGAGTCTGGCTACCAATTAAGGGTACCGTTGCCGTTGGGCATGACATGCGGCCGGATTCGAAAGAGCTAGCTCAAGCATTTATTGACGGGCTAACAGACGTGGGTCTGGACGTCTGGGATATCGGTTTAGTTACCTCTGACATGATCTATTTTGCTATTGGTAAATGGGGTTTATCCGGAGGCGCTGTTATAACTGCCAGTCATAACCCAGGAAAAGACAATGGCATCAAGCTTTACCGGGACCATGTCACTGCTGTAGGCTTAGACAGTGGCCTGGATAAAATCAGGGATATCGTACTTTCAAAAGAGTCTATTTCCAATCCAACAGCCAAGGGTAAAGTTGAGCGGATATCTATTACTAAAGAATGGGTAGAACATTGTCTTGGCTTCATTTCAGAACTTAAACCATTTAAAGTTGCGATCGATGCAGGCAACGGCATGGCCGGAGCAATTTTACCGGCCATATTGCCCAAGCTGCCACTAAAGGTAAAGCAAATGTATTTCGATCTAGACGGAACCTTCCCTAACCATGAAGCCAATCCGCAGAAAACTGAAAACTTGTCCGACCTAGTTCAGGCCGTCAAAGAAAACAGTTTAGACTTAGGTATAGCTTTTGACGGTGATGGAGATCGCGCCGTTTTAGTAGACGATTGTGGCCGGCCGGTCAACGGATCGGACATGATTAGCCTTATATCCAAACTCTATCTAAATAAATATCCAAATAGCAAAATTGTTTATGACGTCAGGACCAGCCGTGCTACTCGTGAATTAATCAAACAGTGGGGAGGCGAACCGATAAGATCTAAAGCTGGACGAGTATATATAGGGGCGAAAATGCGTGAAATTGGTGCGCCGTTCGGAGGCGAGACAACTGGACATATGTTCTTTAAGGAAAACTACGATGCCGATTCGGGGCTGATCGGATCCCTGGTAGCAATGCAGGCGATCAGCGACAGTGGCAAGAAGCTGTCTGAGCTGGTTGATGAATACAGACGACTCTTTATGATTCCCGAAATGAACCTTGATGTAAGCCAAAACAAAGAGGCTGTTTTTACCCGCCTAGCGAAAGAATATGCGAGCCTTCCTCAAGACAAGCTCGACGGACTAACGGTCACTGGCGATTCTTTTTGGTTCAACTTACGAGTCAGCAATACCGAACCGGTGATGCGCTTTAATGCCGAAGCTAATTCGAAACAAATACTAGATAAGTTAGTAGATAATGTAGTCAGGATAATTACTAAGGAGTAAGTCATGTTAGAAGTGTACCCCACCACCTTATGCGATAAGCCTAGAGAGCTACCCGCAAGGGTTGATCAGATGCGTCTGCGCAACGCAGGCTTCTGTGTTATGACAGGGCTAAACAGGGCTTTAGCTGAACAGCTAGTCGAAGCTTCGAAAGAAGACCACATAGTGGACAGCTGCCCAGGTGACTCGATCGACCGGTTTGCCAACGTAGAAGCGGTCGGTGCTTGGCTATCCAAAGGTAGGCTGGCGCTACCCTTGGTACGAAAACTAGACTCGAACCAATTACAGCTAGCCGGGTTCGGCTGGACTGGCCCAGAAACACCCGGAGATGAAGCTCCTATTATGCCCGGTGCAAGCATAACTTTTGCAATCCGACTTTATAACAAAGCCCTGCATAAGCATCTCTCATTTCCATATACTTTAGCTATACTTGCTGCCAATAAAGCTCTACACAGAAACAAGGGCATTTGGCTCGATACAAACAGTAACAATTTAGTGGCTATAAATACATACGAAAAAGCTGGATTTGTTTATGCAGGCGAAGCGACAACTGAACGTAACGGTATTCAGCAAACAAGGTTATATATGGTTCTAGGTAAGTGGACGCTGGCTTAGTATAAACTCGTTGGTATAATGGAACAATAAATGCGACTACTTGTGACCGGCGGAGCCGGATTTATTGGTTCTAACTTTGCGCGCGTTGTACTAGAACAGAGGCCAGATTGGCACGTTATTGTGTATGACGCCCTAACATATGCAGGCAACAAAACAAACCTCGATGGATTAGACTCTAACCGTTTTAATTTTATTCAGGCAAATGTCTGCGACGAATCAGCGATTAACGAGGCAGTAGCGTCAGTTGACGCGGTAGTGCACTTCGCGGCAGAAAGCCATAACGACAATTCCCTTACCTCTCCCTGGCCATTTGTTAATACCAATATTATTGGTACTTACAGAGTCCTCGAAGCCGTACAAAAACACCAAAAACGGCTACACCACATCTCTACTGACGAAGTATACGGCGATTTGGAGCTTGACGATCCAGCTAAGTTTACGCCTCAAACACCGTATAACCCCTCAAGCCCTTATTCGAGTACAAAGGCAAGCTCCGATTTATTAGTCAGAGCATGGATAAGAAGTTTTGGCATCCAGGCTACTATATCAAACTGCTCAAACAATTACGGACCCTATCAACACGTCGAGAAATTTATTCCTAGGCAAATAACCGAGATTCTGGAAGGTAGAAAGCCAAAGCTTTACGGCAACGGACAAAACGTCCGAGACTGGATTCATGTCGAAGACCACAGCATGGGTATATTGGCTATCTTAGAACGTGGAAAGATTGGAGAAACTTATCTTATCGGGGCAAACGGAGAGAAAAATAACCAAGAGGTTGTTGAGCTGATACTTGAGCTTATGGGTAAAGAACCGAGCGATTATGAACACGTGAATGACCGTCCGGGGCATGATTTAAGGTATGCCATTGATGCTACTAAAATAAATGAAGAGCTTGGCTGGAGGCCGAAATATACTGATTTCAAGCAAGGGCTTAAAGACACAATTGGGTGGTATAAGAATAACGAAGAGTGGTGGAAGTCTCAGAAGGCGAAAACAGAGTCAAGGTACAAGGAGATTGGACGATGAGCTTTGACATAGATAAATACAAAAAGTTGGAGGTCAAGGAATTGGGTTTGCCCGGAGCGTATTTAATCAAGCTTGTTGTAAACGGTGACAACCGGGGATGGTTTAAAGAAAGCTATCAACAAGCCAAGTTAGAGGCTCTCGGTCTCCCCCATTTTGAGGTTGTCCAAAATAACGTTTCCTATAATCTTCAAATAGGCGTAACCAGAGGCCTGCACGCTGAGCCTTGGGATAAATACATATCGATGGTTTACGGGAGCGTAATCGGAGCCTGGGTAGACTTACGTAAAGGTCCATCATTCGGTAAAGTCATCACATTAGAACTCAACCCCGGCACTGCAGTCTTCATACCCAAGGGTATAGCTAATGGCTACCAGACCCTAGAGGAAAACAGCATCTACACCTACCTTGTTAATGACCACTGGTCACCAGATGTTAAGTATGTATCTTTAAATTTGTTTGACCCAATACTTTCAATTGATTGGCCAACACCAAAGCAGAATGCAATATTCTCGAAAAAGGACCAATTGTCCCCTATGTTTAGTGAAATTGAACCGATGGAGTTTTAGCCTTGGACTCTTCAAATGTAGTTATTATTGGTGTGGAGGGTCAACTGGGCAAAGCTCTTGCCTCTAAATTTCCTTTAGCAAAAAAATTAAGCCATAAAGATATCGATATATCTAACTGGGATAGCCTGTCCAACCTTGATTTGTCCAAAGCGAAAGTAATCGTAAATGCTGCTGCTTACACCAATGTGGACAAATGTGAAACTAAGGAAGGCAGAGTTAGAGCATGGCAAGTTAATGCCATAGGAGCCGGGATGATTACTAGACTTGCCGAGATTAACGATTGCACTTTAGTGCATATTTCTTCTGACTATGTTTTTGACGGTACACTTAATCCGCACAAGGAAGACGAACCATTCAGTCCCCTAGGAGTTTACGGACAAACCAAAGCAGCTGGAGACATAACGGTAAACATGATGCGGGAACATTTCATCATTAGAACTTCTTGGGTAATCGGTGAAGGTAAAAACTTTGTCAGAACCATGCTTGAGCTAGCAAATAAAGGAATAATCCCTTCTGTGGTATCTGATCAAACAGGAAGACCCACCTTCACCAACGTACTTGCCGATGGAATCTACCACCTTCTTGCTTCGGGTGCTCCTTACGGTACCTACAATCTAAGTAATGAAGGTGAGCAAACAAATTGGGCTAATTTAGCCCGGGAAGTGTTCTCGAGAACTGGGAACGGACTCAATGTTAAGGACGTAACCAGTGTCGAGTATTTCAATGACAATCCTAAAGCCGCACCAAGGCCTTTAAATAGTACCTTTGATTTAAAGAAGATTGAATCTACCTGTTTTAAACCTAAAGATTGGCAAGAAAGCCTAAAAGAATACTTAGATAAGGAGTCGAAATGAAGGGCATTATTTTAGCGGGTGGGTCAGGAACTCGTTTGTATCCGATCACAAAAGCCATATCTAAGCAGCTCATGCCTATCTATGATAAACCCATGATTTACTATCCCTTAAGCACTCTGATGCAGGCTGGAATAAGGGATATCCTTATAATCACTACTCCTGATGACCAGCATCAGTTTAAGCGTCTGCTGGGTAACGGATCGGACATTGGGATAAGGCTTAGCTACGCAGTCCAACCTAAGCCTGAAGGCTTGGCGCAAGCATTTATTATCGGTGAAGAATTTATAGGAAACGATAAGGTTGCACTAATACTAGGTGATAACATTTTTTATGGGCCGGACTTTGGTCGTAGCCTAAAAGAGTGTACCGACCCAGAAGGTGGTGTTGTGTTTGCCTATCAAGTATCTGACCCTGAGAGATACGGAGTTGTTGAATTCGATGACAACATGAACGCAATGTCTATCGAAGAAAAACCAAGTAATCCAAAGTCAAACTACGCAGTGGTTGGTCTCTATTTCTACGATAACGATGTTATAGGCATAGCAAAAAGCATTTATCCAAGTAAAAGGGGTGAACTTGAGATTACAGCCGTTAACGAAGAATATTTAAAGAAAGGAAAGCTCAAAGTTCATACAATGGATCGAGGTAGTGCCTGGCTAGACACAGGAACATTTGAAAGCATGAGCGATGCATCTGAATTTATTCATGTTATAGAAAAAAGACAGGGTTTTAAGATAGGCTGCATAGAGGAAATTGCTTATCAAGAAGGCTATATTAATAGATACCAATTAACAAAAATAGCTGTCCAACTGCAAAAATCCGGATATGGAAGTTACCTATTGTCTATTCTAAACGCGTAGAGTTAATCGGAACAAGTAAATATAGGGCCAACTGTGCTGGGCAAACTTGCTGGGCTAATGCTATACAAGTTTACCAATCCATAATGCAGTCTATTAGAAAAGCAATCCCAAGGACCAACTGGCTGGATATAGATATTGTTGTTGCTGTCGTAGTTAACAAGATATATGTTACCTGAGGCCAATAACATTGTTCCATTAGCTAAATTTATATCTGAGCCATCTGGCAGCGACAGATCAATTGCAGTTGCCGGCAAGACATTACTCCAGCTATAACTGTTAGTGTTAAAGGCGTCGGGACCTAGTACCCAATCCTTTGATGTTTGTGTGAGTAGATACACCTTACCCGTACTATAGTCGGCCACTAGCGTACCCGGTGGATGCTGATCAGAGAAATATATATTAGGGGCGGTCGCTGAAGGAACAAAATCGGGAGGGACATACATAACCTGAGACCATTTATAGCCCAATCCATTATAAGAGCTTAGGGATATCTGCTGCTTTTCTAGAACACCTCCTATATAATTCATGACGTATACAGGCGTTCCGGTTGAATAGAAAATTGTTCCTGGAGCTAAAGTGTCAATATTGGGACCAGCAGGTAATTCTGTATCCCCTATTGTCGCTGGTACAACTGTATTCCATTGATATCCGTAACTTTCAAACACATATGGATTAGTTATCCAATCACGTTGTTGGTTATTTATCAGAAAAATCTGTGATCCATTGCTAATTAAAGTACCGTTTGGATGGGGCGTAAATGTATTGTTTGAATATACGCTTCCGAAACCTAGGTCTCCATTGCTTATAGTGCCTTGAAAAAGATTGTCAAAAAGCAAGTTTCCGCTTTCGAATGGAGTGTAGTAGTAAAGGCTTGCGGTTGCACCATTATCGATGGTAACATCAACACCATCTTGGGTTGTATATGTACCGTCATAATAAATTGATGGTCCACCAGCAATTGACTGTCTATATCCTTGTGTCATAGGACCGGTGTAGTTATAGTTTTCGTCTCCCGGATCATAACCAGTATAACCGCTTAATATGCCTTGGGATCGTTCTTGCCCAAATCGTAGCAACCAGGCTCCCTCTTCAAGCTGCAATGAAAAACCCTCGGCTCCAGCACTACAGTACCCAGGACAAGCATAACTCATGGCTATAGGCATACAGCCACCTCCCGTTGTACAAGCATACGTACAGATAGTTGACTGTCCTCCAATATCACATGTAAATGTATTGCTGGGGGAGGGTGTACTCGAAAATGGAGCTGCGGGATTAGGAGTATTGTAATAACAACCTGCTCCTCCGCTTACAACCCCTTGTTCTTTTTGTAGTGTGGTTAGTATAACTTGGGGATTAACATTGTACTCCTGGGATACATTATAAATTGCCTGGCCAGCGGTGACGTTACTACCAAAATTGTACTGATTCGTCGCAGAGTCCCATCCATCTGGGCTTGGAGTAGTAAACCCAGCGTTTCCGTTGGAGTTTGCATTAGAGCTAATGCAACTGTTAGAGAAGTTATTGTTTAACCATGAATCTATGTAAGCTGCAGACATAGTAGTAGTATTATTAAAAGTTATATCGTCAATCAGATCATTCGGATTAAAAGGCAACGAGGAAGCTGCAGTACTCGGTACCAATAAAAAAATCGGCATTATTAGTATTAGTGAAGATAGTAAGACTAAAAGAAATCTTTTTATCATTGCTGTACATTTAAATCCATACTGTCGGTTGTTGTTTTGGTGGTACCATCAAGGCTTACTACTGCTGTTATTTGCCATTTACCTACTGTAAATCCAGAGCTATAAACATCCCATGTCCATGAAGTTGATCCGCTTGAGTTGGTTGTTTGAGTAGGTAAAGATTTAACTTGCCCGTTAGGCCCAACAAACTTAATATAGCAGCTTGCTCCTGGAGAAGTGTTGCAAGTTGACGCTTCTTCGCTTGGGTATGGGTAACCACTTAGGTCTGGGTTATGATTACTTACAAAAATTCCGCTAGGCGCAATAAGGTTAGCATGACCCGATGAAGAATTTGCGGAATTGTCTGTTGAGATTGAACTGCTACCATTATTGGCACTTCCGCTTGTGTTTGCAGAAGTCTTTGGATTATTTGGACTGGAACTTGTCTTAGGGCTACTTTTTATTGTTTTTATCACCTTGGAGTTAATATTAGGTTTGTTATTATAGTGCCTATACAAAAGAGACCCTGTTAGTACCATCGCAATCGCGACAGTCGTAGCAACAACATAGATGTAGGTATGATTTTTCCTTTTCATATTCGGGTTTGTATAGCAACCTTAAGCCTCGATGGATTTTATTTTGTGTTTACCTTTCTATATTACAGTATTCTAGATATACAATCTACCCGCCCGCACCTCTTAGATCATAAATAATGTTACCGAATATTACCAGTTAGACACTAATAGTGTTACCCTAGTTCTCGCTATGAAAAGTGCTATGAAACCATCATCGGGGACCAACTACTAGCCTAGCTAAAGGAAGACAAGAAACAAAATTGCCGGATAGTCGATCCATACTCCAGCTGGCAGCGTGGGGCTAACGAGAACAGTAGCCGTAAACTTGGGGTCTATCTACCCAAACATAGTGGCATCCATAATCTTAACCAGAAAGAGCTATATAACATTGCATGGGAACTAAACAACAAGCTAATTAGAAGGCTGAATTGGTATACACCCCAGGAAGTTTACGATTGGTGTTTGCAGAACCCTAACAAACAGCTAGACTTAACGCGGGTTGTGTTTGGTTCTAGAATTTAGGCTCCATGTAAGATAAAATTTATATAAAATGAATGTTGGGAAAAAAAGAAAAGTTTTAATTATATCACACGATAAAATTGGAAGCAGCATGGCTGGTCCGGGCATACGTTATCATTATATGGCACAAGCCCTATCAAGTTCTTTCGATGTAACTGTTGGTTTTTTTGATCCTTCATACTTACCTGACGATAAATTAGAGAGACACTATTCCATTGTCAGCATAGACTCCAATAATTTTGAAAAAGACTTTAACTATCAAGAGGTTATAATAGCGCTCTGGTTAAATGAAAGTATGATCAAATATTGCAATGAAAATAATATATTTTTGGTTTTCGATATTTATGCACCTGTTCCTGTCGAAAATTTAGCATCACACATATTTAGTCAAAAAAAAATTAAGGCATCTACAAATTTTGAATTTCTACGTTCTATATCAATGTATAGACTTTTCTTCGAAAACGGAGATCTATTTTTATTTTCAAACCGAAGACAAAAAGACTTTTGGCTAGGTTTTATATTTGGATCAGGACAAATAAAACCATCGGAATACATGAGTAGACCTGTATATGATAGGTTTATTTATTCTCCTATGGGTATAGATACTGGCATTAAACAAACGGTCGGCAATCCTGTAATAAAAGGGTGCATATCTGGAATAGGTAAATCGGACAAGGTTTTATTATGGACTGGAGGAATTTGGGAGCATTTTGATGGACTATCTTTAATAAAAGCAATGGCAAATCTGTCTGCAAACAGACCCGACATTAAGCTGTTGTTTCTTGGCACTAATCATCCGAATTCTTCTATACCAAAAATGCTCGAGGCTACTAAAACAAAAAGGATGGCTAAAGATAATGGCCTATTAAACAAGACAGTTTTTTTTAATGAAGGTTGGGTTAAATATAATGATAGGCTTGATTATTTACTTGAAGCAGATGCGGCAATCAGTATTCATAAAGATTCTATGGAGACTGAAGTGTCTCATAGGACCCGCATTTTAGATCATATATTGGTAGGGCTGCCTACAATATCGACTGCAGGAGACTACTTCTCAGATGAAGTGATCAAACCTAACAACTTAGGTATAGTGGTGCCTCCTGGAGATGTTGCATCAATTGAACAGGCGATCCTAGATATATTGAACCCCGGAGTAAATAACAAATTAAGGAAAAATATTATTGCTATAAGACCTGAGTTTGATTGGAATGTAACACTTAAACCTCTACATGACTACCTTATAAAAGATCTTAATAGACTTAATCGCAAACCTGCTAGCGTACCCACAAACAGAAACTTGCTTCTATCAGGAGCTAAAAGAATAATGCCAAAGTATGTTAAACGTATAATTATAAAAGCTCTTAACTTATCCAACTAATGGCTTCATATCATCCCTTGGTATCAGTTATTATCTTAAATTGGAATGGCTTAGAATATACAAAGATATGCCTAGAACACGTTCGCACCTTGGATTATCCAAACTATGAAGTGATTATTGTAGATAACGGTTCTAGTATCGCAGAAAAAAAATATCTTAGTTCTCTGAAAGATATTAAATATATTGACAACAAGGTTAATCGTGGTTTTACTGGTGGCCAACTCGACGGATTTGAGGTCGCAAATGGTGAATTTATTCTTTTATTAAATAATGATGCTGTAATTAAAAGCGACTACCTAAAACAAAGTCTTTCGCTTTTTGAAGATAAACGAGTAGCGGTAGTGGGCGGGCGATCTTATTTTTGGGATGACTCATCACCTGTACTGGACGAAACTAATCAATTTTATTCTTATCTCGAAGTATCTGTTTCTACTGGCGAAACTCATCTTCAATCACAAGACTATAATGCAATACAGGAAGTCAATAGTGTGTCGGGATCGGCAGTTATAGTTCGGCGAAGCGCAATTGACAGCGTGGGTTATCTGTATAAGCCGTTTTTCGCATATTACGAAGAGACCGATCTCTTCGCTAGAATGAAACGAGCTGGCTATAAAGTGTTATATAATCCTAAAGTAATGATATGGCATCGCAATGGTGCCAGTTCTGGAGCTAAAGAAGGTTCATTTTTCTTTTACTACCACATCTTTCGAAATCGATATATGTATGCTCTACGTAACTTCGAAGGAAGATACTTAGCATGTTTCCTATATAACTATTACCTGGATTTTTTAAAGTCTATTCTAAAAATACCTTTTAGTAAAAGCTGTCGCAGGTTAGGTCTTGCTTATACTAAAGCTGTTCTTTGGAATATTATCTATTTAATACCAAATATTTATTGTAGGCATAAACTGCAAAATAACCTAGGTAATAAAGGTGTTTGTAAAATTTATCTAGAGGAGCAAGTGAGATTTAGTATAGTCATCGACTGCACCGATAAATATTTGGCTCGCAATCTTGTTGATGATCCTAATCCACTTCACGAATATATATTTGTGGTATCCAATAAGAAAAATATTGTTAAGGCTGCCCACTTAAGTAATTTCAGGTTAGTAGAGGACATGGGGTATTTCGTTTCTCCATCTATAAACCTAGGTTGTATAGTTTCACGAATGCAATGGATATTAGTAGGTGATGCAAATGCTTTAAGCGATCTGCGAGATTATCAAAAGTTTCTTTCTAAGAATGCTCACAAAAAGAAAATCCACGTATTTACGAATGGGAAAAATGCACTTTTAATCGAAAAGAATTACTACCAGTCTATAGGAGGATTTCATGGCAGATCCCAATCTATAGTTAAAAACATTTATGACACTCTTATATATGCCCAAATTGACAGAAAACTTAAGGGAACATTACCAAAAAAATGTTTAAAACCTAAAGATTTGACCCCCATAAAAGACGCTATAAGCTATAATAATGAGCTTTTAAAAACTAGAAATAGATCTAGGTTTACTAGATATTTAGATCATCACCATAGAGTTCTTCAGCTCTATACACTAATAAGGTGGAGTATAAACAAACGGGTTCCACTACGATTAAAACTAGCTAGGTTAAAAAATCTTTTTTTGTATGTAGCTCTCATGAACCGTAAAAAGCTAACCACTGAATTAATGCATATTAAAAACGAGGAGTACCTCAACAAATTTATTAATAATTCCCGTCAAGGTGTTTCCTTGGACAGAATTAAGGAACTTAGTCAACAAAACTTATCGCATTTAACAGACATTCCTGTTTTTGTTATATGTTATCAGCGCATAAACACATTGAGCCAGCTTGTACTTTGGCTTGAGAAACTAGGCTTAACGAAAATAGTCTTTATTGATAATTTTTCCAACTATCCACCTCTATTAAAATACTACGACAATAGCCCATATCAAGTTCTGGAGCTAAGACGAAATATCGGACATACATCACCCTGGGTGCTTGATATTGTGCGGATTCTTGTGCCGGAAAGTTACTACATTGTTACTGACCCAGATGTCTTGCCTGATTCTGAGTGCCCTCCTGATGTGTTAAAGCATCTAGCAAATATTCACCTACAGTTTCTAAAATATGAAAAGGTTGGCCTAGGACTAAAGATCGATGACATTCCGGACTATTATCCTCTAAAAAAGGAGGTTAAGACGTGGGAGGGGCAATTCTGGAAAAACGAATTGATACCGGGGGTATATGAGGCTGGAGTGGACACAACTTTCGCAATGTATAAACCTTTTACTTACAACTACACTTTGCACCCAAGTTTAAGAACTGGAGCGCCTTATCTCATTCGACATATGCCCTGGTATGTAAATCCTAAATTACAAACAGAGGAAGATGTGTTTTATAATAAACATTCAAATAAGTCTATAACATCATGGACATCTAACGAACTTCCAGAAAGATACAAGCAAGAGATAAATAGTGAGTAGTTCTCATAATGGTACCGACCTTCTAATAGCGGCTCATTCAGCCGAACTTAGTGGTGGCGCAGAAGTAGCACTATTATCGATGTTAGATTATCTAGATAAGGAGGGCGTGTCTATACATGTAGTTTCTCCTTATGATGGTGATTTTACTAGATCATTAAGAAAAACACTCCCTAAAGTAAGTATCTCATATACCCCTCAACCATGGTGGGTACTGGGAAAAGCTGATCCTGCGGATTTTAAGTTTACAAATGATGACTACACATCAAATGTTCTTGTTGGAATGATTAGTACCATAAGAAAAATGAAACCGCGAATGTGCATGACTAATACTATTGCAGCTCCATGGATGGCGTATGCCGCAGCTCTCACAAACTTACCGCATGTATGGTTTTTACACGAGCTTGCACTGGACTTTAAAACGTTCTTGAGCTGGGAAGAGACAGTCAGGACGATAGACGAACTGTCCGATAAGATATTTTGCAACTCTAAATACACGGCTTCCTTTTATGCCAATCAATTTATTTTTAACGATTACCCGGGAATTGTATATCCCCTAACCAAAAAGAGAATTCCGGATAAAAATATGAAAACACCTTTTATTAATAAAAATAATAAATTTATTATGGTTGGCTCTATTATTGAACGCAAGGGCCAAGAAGATGCTGTGGTAGCAATTAAACTACTACGAGAAAGAGGTATTGATGCGGAGTTATCTATCATTGGTGCGCCTTTAGATAATGGATACTATGAGCATCTTCGTCAGTATATTGAAACCGAGAAACTTAATGATAGAATTCATTTTCTTGGTGTTGTTAAGAATCCTGCTTCATACATCCAATATGCTGATGCTATGTTAATGTGTTCGGAGGCAGAAGCCTTTGGTTTAGTGACAGTGGAAGCCATGCAGCTAGGAAAGCCTGTAATAGGTGCGGATGACGCAGGAACATCAGAAATAGTCAGCAACAGAAAGAATGGGCTACTTTATAAGCTAAGAGACGCAAATGATTTAGCAAACAAAATGAGAGAATTAATAGAAGATCCTAAGTTGTCAAAAAAACTATCAACTTACGCAGCTAAAGATGTTGCTGCGCGTTTTTCTCCAGAAAACTGTTACAGAGATTTTTTAAAATACATAAGGACTGCGCCGAAAAAAAGGAATTCTCTTGCGCTTTCTCCCCTTCTCAGCGTGGTCAACGATTATGAGGCTATGTTATCCGGAACAAAAAAAACATTAGCAGAAAAAGATGCCGTTATTGACAAGCAACAAAACAAAATTGAAAAAATAAATTCTCATCCAGTAGTTCGCGCTTATACAGTAATAAAAAAGTTTATGTAATGCGTCTAATAAGGTTCTGTTCGGGAAGTACTTCTCTCTTTATATAATCGTCAACTAATTTGCCATATTCGGGATATCGTGAAAATAATATAACGTTATTATTTTCTACTCGTTTATCTCTTTCTTCTTTTGTGAAGCTTTTTGAACCAAAATGAAAAACGTATGCTCTGTTGGCTATAGCGTGGGTATAGCCATGTTTACGAACACGCATGCAGAAATCACTTTCTTCGCAGTATCCTTTACCGTAAATTTCATCAAAAAGACCATATTTATTAATTACACTTCTCTTTATTAACATGCAAAATCCATGTGTGGTTGGTGTTTCATATACTTCGGGTAATTTATCTCTTATTTTCTTATATATATCATATGATTTTTGAGGGGGATAATTGTAGTCCGTTGCAGCCTCAAAAGGAATCGAGAATACTGTGGCGTTGTTGCTTCTTGGCGACACAGAGGCTATGTCCTTCGATCTATATAGCACCTTGATCATATCCTCAAGAAATCCTTCAGTTACTTTCGTGTCGCTATTCAGAAGTAAAATATCATTTTTGGTCTTGTCCAGCTCATAAACTGCTCGGTTACAGGTCTTAATAAATCCAAGGTTTTCGTCATTCCTATAATATTTATAATCAAGATCGCTTATGTTATTGATAATCTTTTTCTCAATAAAATCAACTTCCGGCCCACAGTCATTTATAAGTAAAACAGAATTTCCAGCAGGTAGATATTTCTGCAAAGAAAATATACATACCTGCAGAGATTTCCAATCTCCGTAAACAGGAATAACTACAGTAACATTTCTGTTGGGCTTTAATCCATTATTCGCTCTCTTCTTTAGCTGCTTTTTAATATTTGTAAGCGAAGAAATGTGGGTTGACAACTTATATGCTCTAGATCGCTGAATAGCTGCGAATTGTTCTTCATAGGCTTTATTGCGATTCGACAGTTCATCAATTATATTCTGATTTTTTAGATTATTATCTTTAGCAATTGACAATTCACGGCATATAATCATATTTGTATTTACAGAAAACTGGAACATGTCATATGTAAAGTCGGGTATTGATTTAAGAAGTTCTCTTGCAGTCTTTTCTCCTTTAACTCTTATTGTCTCAATGGTATGTTTGCAGGCGTTCGATAGGATGATTTTTTTATATGTATGGTTATCTCCATATAGTGCTAGCACTTCCTTGTGAAACCGGAGCATGTCGCCTCCATATTTTTCAATAATTTTTGTAGGTGCAGACTGTTCATCCCACCATATGCCTCCCGGATGTCTTCTGTAAACCGACATTACTTCATTTATAAAGCCGATTGTTCCAAATTGAGCGTGATATAGATGCAGGAACCAATCCAGTGGCATGATATTGTTGGGTATATTTCGATAATTCTGTCGTCTATACACTACCGAATTAGTTTGAATAAAATTCGCCTTTAGAAGCCGCTTAGTGTTAAAAATAAGGCCCGTTGAAGAATCCGGTATTGTGTAGCTTTTTTTAGAGCCCCCCTCAAAGACCACTTTAACGGGATGGAAACAAATAGAAATTTTGGGGTTGCTTTCCAGTAGATCAATTTGTTTTTGTAGTTTATTGGGGGAGGTCCAGTAATCGTCACCCTCGCATAGAGCTATATACTTTCCTCGAGCCATTTGCATCGCAGATATACAATTATTAACCGCCCCAACATTTTTGTTTCTTAGTACAGGTTTTAAGACATTAGGGTTTTTCTCATGATACTGGCTGATTATCATAGGTGTTTTGTCACTCGAGTGGTCGTCTGCCACTATTATTTCCAGTGGGAAATTTATATTCTGAGACAAAAAGCTGTTCAGCGCATCTTTAATATAGTTTTCTTGATTATAGGTAATGCTGATTATGCTAACTAGGGGTTCGCTCATGACTCATTGAGATTATATTTTTCTGCAATTAGGGTATAGTGGATAGGCATTAAAAACCTGTCTTTAGCTTCGAGGGCATTAATTTCTACGACTTTGAAGTTATTGAAAATAGACCTTAAACCATATTCAGTTATCCTCCAACAGTCTGGTAGGGGGCCGTGTATCCGCAAATTAAAAGGAACTGTCACAAAAGCTAGTCCACCCGGTTTAAGCAGACGATGGATCTCGGTTGCCGCATGAAAAGGCTGTAGCGTATGCTCTAAAACTTCAGTACACACAATGAAATCATAGGTATTGTTGGGAATGATCGATGAATTGTCTTGGCAAATATCGGCAATGAATGTTGCATTTGATTCAGGATCAATATCAAGAGTATCAATATGAGCAAACTTGAAGTAAGGTGCAGAACCTTCATGATTTTGCGGAGCTATATCTAATACCACTCTGCCTATGGCGTCATATTTTCTAGCACAATCACCTATAAATAAGCTTACATTTTTGCGTATACGCTTGAGGTTGTCAATATCTATCTGGGCAATGTGTTTCATTCTTTTACTCAAAAGGTTTAATCAAAGCCTCTATCATATGTGTATCAAAAACAGGTATGCCGACGTTCTCTTTAACCTTCTTTCTTTCTCTGAAAGAGTCATCAATAAATATAGATTTGTTAGAATTAATGTATTTAAATTTCTCATCTTCAGGATTGATTTGGATGACTTCGTCGAACAGGGAGAATAATCTATGCTGTTTTAAAGTCTCATTAAGTTCATCCTTGTGTTTGGTTATTAACGAGAGCACGATCTTTTCGTTAATACACTGGTAGATAAATGAGATTAGTAAAAGATTTACCCTGCCATCAAGCAAGACTGAATCGTCTAGGTCAATATAGACTTTTTCATAATAAAGGTCTAGTTTGTAAGAGCTATGGAGAGACCTATCAACTAATATTTTATAGTTGTTTTCAAGAATTTCCACATTGATACCCATTGAATCATATAGAGCCACTAATGGCAGGTTCACACCTTTACAGCGCACTAGACACATAGTACCAGCTACTCTTGGAGCGACCTCAAGCAGGACAAGATTTTTATGCCTATCCTCTTTCACTTGGAAGAACCAGACACCCCGCATCCTAAGCCGACTGTTTATTATTCTTGCGATCTCAATAAACCGGACATCTTCAGTAGAAGCCGTGCGAACGCTAATTCCGTTGGATACCCTAATCCTTTCTCTGCCTTCACAAAACAAAAGAATACCGTCTTTATTGGAAAAACAATCAATGGTAAATTCTCTTCCCGGAAGATACTCCATTACTAGTTTGTCTCGACCAATTATCTTAAGCTCCTCTAGGCTAGTGACCATGGTAGCGCCTTTTGATCCCTGACCATTGTCCGGCTTTACAAAAACTGGAAGCTCTTCCTTTTTTACATCTATGATAGATTTGAAAAGTTTAGGCGTTGCTATACTGCCTTCTAGGACTTTATAGGTTTTGCTTTTGAACCTGCAGGTATTACAGATAGAATAGTTTGGCCCGATATAAGGGCACTCAAGACAACCTTTTTCAAACTCTTCTGATAGTTTTAGAAGTACTTCGTCATGGGCAGGAAATATAAGGTCAATTTCGTTTTCTTTTATGACTTTATTTATCTCGTTGATAAAATTTTTTTCAAAAACAAAAGGGAGCCCGCCAATATAGTTGTTAAATACAAAGCTGCCGTGATCTTCTATGCTTGAGGCTCCATATACGTTAAAATGTGTATCATTGCAAATAGATCTGTTTATTTCTAATCCGATCTCTGTTCCACAAGGAAAAATAAGAATATTGAGTCTACCACGCGTCATCTATATGGCCTTTATTTAAAATGTTGCCGATCCTTTCAATTTCATTGGGCTCGAGGCCGTTATATAATGGAAGGCATAATATACGTTGCGAAATATCTTCAGATATTTTGCATTGAATCTTTGGAATTGGTAAGTATGGTAACTTATTAAGCGAAGGGTAGAAATAACGCCGAGGATAAATTTGATTTTCGTTAAATCTCCTTATTAGTTTAAGAGTTTCCTCTTTGTCCTTTGTAATTATCGGGTAGTACGCGTAGTTGTACTTGGTCTTCTTTTGCCACTTGGGCAACTTAAATAAACTTTTGGTGATCTTATCATATTTTTCTGCAATCTTTTTTCTCTGCGCTATTAGCCCGTCTATGTACTTCAAGTTGCATAGTCCCATAGCAGCTTGAAATTCAGAGGCCTTAGCGTTGATTCCTAGCATCAAATGTTCGTCATCGTTGTGGCCAAACCTTCGCATAATCTCTACTTTATTTGCTAATGCTCTGTCTTTAATAACTAGGCATCCTCCTTCAATAGTATGAAAAAGCTTTGTAGCATGAAAACTACAAATGCTTATGTCGCCACTGTCTAGCAGTGATTTACCTTGTGTCTCTACACCAAATGCATGTGCACCGTCGTAAATAACTTTTAAATTGTTCCGTTTTGCTATTGTTCTTATCTTATCTATATCACATGGATTACCAAATACATGTACAGGCATGATTGCTGTTGTTTTTGGGGTTATAGCATCTTCTATCTTATTTGGGTCTATGCAAAGTGTTTCTGGGTCAACGTCTACAAATACCGGCACACACCTCTCCCATAGAATTGAAGATACTGTGGCAACATAAGTAAACGGAGTGGTTATTACCTCACCCTCTACCTCCAAGGCCCTAATTGCAAGCTGTAGAGCCAATGTACCGTTAGTAACATAAATTAACGAGCTGGAGGTATCTAAATTTAAATATTCTTTTAGCTCTTGTTCTAGTTTATTAACCAGGGGGCCTCCGTTTGTAAGTTGGTGGCTTTCCCAAATCTCCTTTAAGTAGTTGCTGTATTCCTCGAATGGAGGAAGAAAAGCCTTTGCGACATATATGTTTTCTTTGTTACTCATTAATAAGCCACTCTCCTCTCGAGACAATCACTCCTCCGCCTGATTTGACACCCCTATCGATTATAAAGCTACAAGAATCTGTGTTAAACCCAATAAGAATAAAACCTTTTTTTTGAAAGATTGCAGCAGATACATCAAACCTTCCTGAATTAAGATTTTTTAAAGGAACCTTATAAGTAAGAGTATAGATTGTATTTTTGTTATGGTTAATTTTTAATTTTTTGGTGTTGTGCTCAATTAGTGAGACGTTCTGATACAGTACTGATATGCCTAGATCAACAGGAATATCTTCAGTGAGCTCATATATTACATCAAAAACAAACTCTTCGTCCTGCGTTGGTTTAGTAAATAAAAGTGGGGATTGGGCCACAATATCCAGACGTTTAACGTGCTCGCTCAGCTTTCTGGTTGATCCATCTTCATTTGAAACTACTTTTGATTTTGATTTTGAAGACGTTTTTTCAGCATTAAGGTTTTCCAGTGTGTACTGGTTGGCGACATCTTCTGGTTTTCCGATTAGTTTGACTTTACCATCACCAATCAGCATTGCCCGGTCACAATAACGATTAACGTTGTCCATGGCATGTGTAACTAATATGATTGTCTGTTCTTTTCGTTTTAAGCTTTGAAAATACGAATTACATTTTTGTTGAAAAGCCGCATCGCCCACTGCTAGTACTTCATCAAGTACTAATATGTCACTTTGGGCTTTAATGGCTATGGAGAATGCTAGTCTAACCTGCATTCCAGAAGAATAATTTTTTAGTTTTTGGTCCATAAACTTATGCAGTTCTGCAAAATCAACAATATCTTCATACATAGCTCTCATTTCTTTACGATTGAATCCTAAAAGTGCGCCATTTAAATAAACGTTCTCTCTACCAGTTAGTTCTGGATTGAAACCTACTCCGAGTTCAATAAAAGGGGTTAGCTTACCATTTATTGTTATGCGGCCACTGGTTGGAGAGTATATACCAGCCATAAGCTTCAGAAGCGTACTTTTACCACTCCCATTTCTTCCAACGATTCCAAAAAATTCACCTTTTTTCACCTCAAACGAAACATCAGATAAAGCATTAAGGACTTTGTGGCCCTTATTTCTTTTCCAAGAGTTTACTATTAGGCCTTTTATGGTGTTTTCCTTATCCCTGTCTAACACGAAGTCTTTACTTACACCACTTATATGTATTGCTATATCGTCACTCATCATATATTCTCCGCAAAATACTTGGATTGCATCTTAAAGTAAAACACGCCCAAAAACAAAAATAGCACTACGACAATAAATGGCACGATAATAAGATAGTTGTTTCTATATAAACTATAGATAGTAGTTGTTTGGTGAGTAATGAGGGCGAACCTAATGTCTTGAACCGCTTGTGCCATTGGATTTAGCATGATTATTTTTTGAAAAGCAATGCTTGGTATCCTCGATAGCGGATATAGTATAGGGGTTGCGTAAAAACCCGCCTGTAATAAAACCTCCCATATATAGCTAATGTCACGGAACTTTACAAAAAGGGCTGCGAGAAGAAAAGATATGCCTAGTGCAAATATGTATATTTCTAACAATATAGGGGCTGCAAGCAAAAGTGTATTTCTAATTTCAACATGATTAATGGCCATAAAGACCGCTACGACTACTAGATTAAGTGCAAGATTAATGAGAGCAGAAAAGCTTGTGCTGAAAACAACCATCCAACGCGGAATGCGGATTTTTCTTATTAGGTCTCCCCTCCCAACAACAGAAGAGGTGCTTTGAACAGTCATTTCGACAAAGAAGTTCCACACCACTATCCCAAGAAGAAGGTAGACAGGATAGTGTGGAACTCCATTTCCTAGCTTTAGAAATTTCACAAATACGAAATATAGAATAACAAATATAAGTAGTGGCCTCAGGAGAGACCACAAATAACCCAAAACTGATCCCTGATACCTTAGCTTAAAGTCGGTTCTCACAAGCTCAGAGAGCAGTGCTCGGTTTTGTTTCGAGAATAGACGCTTCAACATTTGTTATGGGATATTATAGTTTAAGCATGGAAGATAGTCGATGAGTCAATCAGCGGTTGTAATACCCAACCTAAACGGTAAAGAAGATATAGGCGAGTGTATCGACTCTTTACTAAAGCAAAATGCTCAGATAATTGTAGTTGAAAATGGTTCAACCGACAATTCATTAGAGTTTATTAAATCTAACTTTCCTGAAGTTCAACTTATAGTAAACAAGGTTAACAAAGGTTTCACTGCGGTTAATCAAGGGATCAAAAAAGCCATTGATGAAGGTTATGATTACGTGGCATTGTTTAATAACGATGCTTTAGCGGATAGGGATTGGCTAAAGCACTTGGTTAATTGCCTAGACAATAATGCAGAGGTTGGAATTGCGACTTGCAAGTTCTTGTCTTATGATGGCGATCACATAGATAGTACTGGAGACATTTATTCTAACTGGGGGCTTTCCTATCCCAGAGGTAGAGGAGAAAGAGTAAGCACTAAATATGACAATAAGACAGATGTTTTCGGTGCTACAGGCGGTGCCTCTATCTACCGCATATCCATGCTCAAAGAAATCGGGTTATTTGATGAGGACTTTTTTGCTTATTTTGAAGATGTAGATATTAGCTTTCGGGCACAATTGGCGGGATGGAAAGTCAAATACGTGCCTGATGCAATTGCCTACCATCGACAGGGTGCAACCTCAAAAAAAATGAAAGGTTTTACTACCTACAACTCAATCAAAAATATTCCTTGGGTATGGTACAAAAACGTTCCTAATAAATATTTATTTTCTGTAGGAATAAGGGTTAACCTTGCTCTGGTTCAGTTTATTGGCAGAGCTTTTACTAGAGGTCAAGGTATATATGCCGTTAAAGGTTTTATTAGGAGCTATATGTTGTTTCCTAAAAAGCAACAAGAAAGACGACGGATTCAGAGCAGCAAAAAAGTCAGCGATGACTACATTTGGAGCATTATCGTTCATGATCTGCCGCCAAATGCCCGAGCTTTAAGAAAAATAAGGGGTGTATACTGGAAAATAACAGGTAAAAAAGATGTCTAAAATTGTCATTGATGCCAGAGAATACTCAACCTCAACCGGACGTTATATTAATAAGGTAATTGAAAATCTGGAACCAATCGATACCCAAAATGAATATCTGATCCTGTTAAAAGACAATGACTATAACCAAGCTAGTTTTACTAACCCAAAATTTACAAAAGTGTTATGCCCATATCCTGAATTTTCCTTGTCCGAACAATTGGGTTTTGCACTCCAGCTTTACAAACTAAAAGCCGACTTGGTCCACTTCGGCATGACCCAGCAGCCCTTGCTTTATTTAAAGCGTTCGGTAACTACTGTTCATGACCTCACTACTGCACGCTTCACTAACCCCGATACTAATAAATATGTGTTTTTGGCCAAACAGCAGATATATAAGGTGGTGATTCGGTACGCAGCCCATAAATCCAAGAAAGTGATTGTTCCAAGCAAGTACGTCAAGGATGATCTTATAAACTTTTCTAAGGTCAGGCAGAAAAAAGTGGTAGTTACCTATGAAGCTGCTGACCCCATCAAGGAAACTGCTAAACCGATTGATGAGCTAAAGGGAAAACCTTTTATTATGTATATAGGCCGTTCAACTCCGCACAAGAACTTGTGGCGCTTAGTTGAAGCTTTTGATAGCCTAAAAGGCCTATACCCGGATCTAGAGCTAGTTCTGGCTGGAAAAATGGACCGTAATTACTTAGACTTAGAGCGCCGAGTTAGTAGCAATAACATATCCGGTGTAGTATTTACCGACTATATATCTGATGGCGAGCTGCGCTGGCTATATGAAAATTGCCGGGCATATATTTTTCCCTCTCTAAGTGAAGGGTTCGGTCTTCCGGGGCTGGAAGCCATGGTCCATCGAGCGCCAGTGGTTTCTTCTAATAATACTTGCCTGCCTGAAATTTACGGTGATGCGGCCCGTTATTTCGATCCTTTAGACAAACAGTCAATTGCCAGCGCTATCGCTGATGTTTTAGGCAATGAAAAGCTGCGGGAGAAGCTCATTGCTAATGGCAAGAGGCGAGCTGCAAACTATTCTTGGCAGCGTACAGCCGCTGAAACTTTAGCGGTATATAACGGAGCCTTGTAGTCTCTTTACTCGCCCTTATAGCTTAAAACAATATGGCGCTCACGCCCTTCGCCTAACGATTCGCTCGTTAGACCGTGCTCGGTCGCCAGTTGATGCACCACTCGCCGGTCGGCTGCGTGCATGGGTTCTAGCTCTAATGGTTCCTTGTTGTCTTTAACCTTCTTAACCCACTCTTCGGCTTTAGTACGCAGACGATCAGCCCGTTGCCGCTTATAATCGGCAATATCCACATTGACCCTAGTGTACTCATGGTCATTGTTTTTTAGTGCGGTTGATGTCAGATACTGCAGGGAGCGCATATTTTCGCCCCGCTGCCCAATCAGAAACCCATTTAAGTGAGTGCTGGGTACTGACAACTGGATGACTTCATCATCACTAGTGGCATAAACGTCGGTGTTAAGACCAAAAAAGGACAGTAAGTCCTCTAAGTATTTCTTGGCGAAGCGAATCGCCTCTTCCATTCGCTCATTCATTTCTTTTTCCTCCTCTTCTTGGCTTTGCTTTTAGAGGGAGTCTTGTTCGGTGTTTTGGGTTTAGTGACAGCCTGCTGAGCCTGTTTCTTGGATACGAATCCGGCCGGTTCAGTTACCACTTCTCCTTCGGGAATCTTCTTTAAATCTTTCGCTGAAGTGTCGGCAATAGCTTCCATTTCCTCTTCGTCTTTACGCAAAACCAACCACTGCTGCAAGAAGGCGATCGCCCCAGAAAAGAACCAATAGAGTGCTAAGGCGGCCGGCAGCCCGATGGTCACAATAAAGATCATAACCGGGAAGATATAACGCATACTGCGGCTAACTGAGGCGTTAACTTCTGATTGGTCGGCTTTAGATCCGCTGCTACCAGCCTCTTTTAGGATTTGCCGTAAGGACTTGGCGTCTTTGGGTGTCGGCATTAGCTGTTTGCTCTGGTAATACTGAGCAATGGCGCTTAAGACAACTAGGATCATTGCTGGCCAGTAGACATGACCGCCACTTACAGCACTCCTGGTTAGATTAATGAAGCCGAGTAAGGTGTCATCGAAGCGGTTGATGTTGTGAGACAATACTTGCATCCATGATAAGCTGTGGATCCAACTATAGGAGAGGGTGAGCAAGCTTTTTGGATCAACCGCCACCTGATGCAAAGCATCATACAGACCCCAGAGGATGATCAGCTGCGGAATTAGAATACCGATTGAGCCGACCGGGTTAACCCCCTTCTCTTTATATAACTCCATTAGCATTGCTGACTCTTTTTGCCGGTCTCCAGCTGCTTTCTTCTTGATCTCTTTTAATTGCGGCTGTAAATCGCGCATGATTTTAGCTTGGCGCAGTTGACGCTTGACGAGCGGCCATAATACCAGACGCACAATGATCGTAAAGATAATTATCGCCAGACCGAAATTATGACCCGGTATGAGGGCATAGATGGCAACCAGCAGGTTAAATAACGGTTTGACAATAATAGTGGTAAACATCGGGGTTTAAATAAGCTCTCTTTTCTAACTTTCTAAATAACCACTATACCAGATAGCGCTTTGATTGGCGTGAAGCAGTTTGATTTTAGATAATTTTAGCTCGTTCAAGAAGTTGTTTAATCAGCTTGTTTAGATCGGTGGGTTTCATATTGGCTAGATCGTCGTTATATACACTGAAAATCAAATCATAACCACCGGTGATGTTTGGCGACTCAGCCCGTAGCATTTCATAAATCCGGCGGCGGATACGGTTGCGTACCACTGCTGATTTGTTAACCTTGCGTGAAATAACGACCGCGACTCTAAAATTTGAGCGTCTAGGGTTAAGTGCAAATTTCAGAGCAACTCTTTGGTCGCGTACGCTTTGTCCGTGCGCATATGCCCAATTAAGTGATTTATAGCCATGAAAGCGGTTGGCTCGAGCCAGCATATCTAAACAGTCAGTTTGGTGCGGCCTTTTTGCCGCCGCCGGGCTAACACATTCTTTCCGCCTTTACTTGCCATGCGCTTCATAAAACCGTGCTCTTTGGCACGCTGTCGTTTTTTTGGTTGATAAGTTCGTTTGGGCATAGTTTATTGGTTCCTTTGCTTTTAGTGAAAATAACAATGTTTAACCTACTAATCCTAGCAAGTTTTCCACTTCTTGTTAACCTTAATCCACAGATTTATAGATCAGCAAAATGCATGTGCATAAACCTACCTCAGTTTAGTAAAATTATTTACAGAACCGGTCGTTAATTGAATCAGGGTGTGGAAAACGAACGGTTTTGGGTCTAAACTAGGGTCACAAAGTCGAGACAGAGAGTTTAAAAAAGCAAATGAACAGTCCTCTGTGGCAAGCGGTTTTGGGAGAGATTGAACTCTCTATTTCCGCTGGCAACTACCACACCTGGTTTAAAAACACACAGCTGGTCCAGCAAAGCGACGAGCTGGTAGTTGTTGGGGTACCAAATATTTTTATAAAGAGCCAGTTGGAAAAAAAGTTTAATGATTTAGTGGTGCAAACACTTCAAAAAAACGGTGTGAGAGCTGAAAGAATCGAATACCGGATTGTAGCTATGGAACCTAAGCCAATGAATAGTTCGGGGTCAATCATGTCTGAACCCGCAATGAGCATAACACTTCCCCGGCCAAACCGCGCCGGGAGCGGCATCTCACACGCCTATCGACAAGGACTCAACGAACGCTATACCTTTGATAATTTTATTGTAGGGTCAAGCAATGAGCTGGCCTTTGCCGCCTGTCAATCAATTACTGCCAACCCGGGAACCAAATACAACCCCCTACTGCTCTATGGTGGAGTGGGGATTGGCAAGACCCACCTAATTCAGGCGGTAGGTAATGCGATACTGTCCAACAACCCTGACGCAAGCGTACTCTATATTACGACCGAGCAGTTTGTTCAGGAGTTTGTTGAGGCTCTGCGCTACCGCAAAACAACCGAGTTCGCCAACCATTACCGCTCAGCTGATGTCTTTATTGTCGACGACATCCAGTTCATTACTGGCAAAGAAAAGATTCAAGAGGAGTTCTTCCATACCTTTAACAGTCTCCATCAAGCTAACAAACAGATCATTATCAGTGCCGATCGACCACCTAAAGATATTGTGATCGATGAACGTCTGCAAAGCCGGTTTGCCTGGGGAATGAGTATCGACATGCAAGCTCCGGACTATGAGACACGCTGCGCGATTGTCCAAGCCAAAGCTCAGGTTAACGATGTGACATTGCCAAATGACGTAGTCGAATATTTATCTACCAACATTAACACCAACGTACGCGAGTTAGAAGGAGCCCTAAACCAGCTTCTGGCTTTTTGTGAAATGCGCTCCCTTCAACCAAACCTGGACATTGCCTTAAGTATAATCGGCAGCAGTCACAACCGGCCCAAACACCTCTCTGCTAAGCAGATTATCGAACGAACTGCCAAACATTTTCAGATACCGATAGAAGATATATTGGGTCCCAAGCGTGATAAAGATATCGTGGTACCGCGACAAGTAGCCATGTATATCTTAAGGGAAGAGCTACACCTCAGTTTTCCGAAAATCGCCCGGGAGCTAGGCCGCAAAGACCATACCACCGCCATTCATTCGGTTGATAAGATCGAGAAAGAATCACAGCTTGATTCTTCGTTACGTAGCGCAATTTCTGAAATTAAGGAGCGTTTATATGCCTAGGGATAATTGGTGTGGTGGGTGTCTATATCTAACACCTTGTTGTGTACAACTTAATCTACTAGACACTTCGGGGTTGTGGTTTTTACCTCAGGTTGTGGTTTTTAAGGATTCTTTCACACAGCTTTACCAAAACTTGATCACACACCTAAATTCTATATTTACTCTTATTTGGGGTGGCTTATCCACATTAACCACAAAGACCTACTATAAATACAAATTTTATTAATCTTATTTTTGTTATTATTTTTAGCTCAAAGAAAGGAAACAACTAAATCGCCATGAAACTACAAGTTACCCAAGAAAATCTCAATCAAGCACTGAACTCAGTAGGTAGAGTTGCGTCAGGACGCAACACCCTGCCAATCCTGTCTAACGTGCTAATTAAAACTGCTAATAACCGTCTGAGTTTATCTGCCACCAACCTAGACATAGCCATTGTTCACTATATCGGTGCAAAAATTAATGAGGAGGGTGCTATAACCGTCCCAGCCCGGCTGATGCAAGATTTTGTTGGAAGTCTACCCAGTGGAGTGATTGAGCTTGAGTTAACCAACACAAAACTTAAAGTTACAACCGAACAATATCACTCAGTAGTAAATGGGATTGTGGCGGACGATTTTCCGGTAATGCCCACAATTACTCATGGAAAGTCTTGGAAGTTAGATTGTGGCGCACTAAAAAAAGGCTTACAGCAAACTGTTTTTGCGGCGAGTAGTGATGAAACCCGTCAAGTTTTAACAGGGGTATTTATCCACAGCAAAGACTCTAAGCTTTATGTTGCCGCCACAGATAGTTACCGCCTTGCAGAAAAAGAGCTTAGCAAAAGTATAGAAGATGTTAAGATGCTAGTCCCGGCTTCCGCCATGAATGACTTACTGAGAATCATGGGTGATTTTGAGGGTGAAGTTAATGTAACCCACGACGGTCAACAAGTTTTGTTCCAGGTTGGGGATATTGAACTTACGGCGCGCTTAGTAGAAGGAAACTACCCGGACTACCAAAAACTTATACCAGGCGAATTTGCATCATCTATTCAACTGTCCAAGCCTGATTTCGTTAATGTCACCAAGGTATCCAGCTTGTTCGCTAGGGAAAGCGCCGGTAGTGTAACAATCGAGCTTGACAATAAGTCCGGTTCGCTAAATATTCGTTCAGTGGCAAGCCAGATCGGTGAGAACACCGCGACCGCACTTGGCAAAGTCATAGGAGGTGGTAGCATTACCCTCAACTCCCGCTACTTGCTTGATGCACTGCAGGTATTAACTGGTGACGAAGTTTATTTCGGCTTTAACGGAAAACTTGAACCCACCATTCTAAAAGACCCTAAAGATCCGAGCTATAAGCATATAATCATGCCGCTTAAAAGCTAAACTATATCAATAGAATGATCCAAAAAATTAGGCTGCGTCAGTTCCGCTCATATTTGGATCGAGAGTTTAGTTTTTCTTCCGGTGTCAATATAATCTCCGGACCCAACGCCAGCGGTAAAACCAACCTACTTGAGGCGGTAATGTTTGCGTGCTTGGGTAGTTCGTATCGTGCGCCCGACAGTGAGCTTATAATGCACAGCAAACACTGGTCTCGTATTGATGCACAAACGAGTGTCGACTCCCGAACAGTAAAGCTTGACCATCACCATAAACCCACTAAACAGTTTGTGATTAATAATAAGCCGTATCGACGGTTAAGTTCCAACACACAATTGCCAATAGTTTTATTTGAACCCAATCACCTACTGATGTTGTCTGGACCCCCCGAACTGAGGCGGAACTACCTAGATGGAATATTGGAGTTAATAAAACCAGGTTTTCAAAAAACCAGAAGAGAATATATGCGAACACTTAGACAGCGCAACATTCTTTTAAGAAAGGGTAAGGTATCTTCAGCTGAACTTTTCCCATGGAATGTACGTTTAAGTCATTTGGGCGGCGAAATAGCACGGTTACGAGCTGAACTTACTCTAGGGTTAAACAAGAAGGTGAAAAACGTCTACTCGGCCCTATCCGGCACCGCCGCCAAAATAGACTTGATCTATAAAAGCGGGGTAGAAATTGGCTCATACGAAAACCACCTGCTGAAAAAACTTGAATCTGATCTGGAAATCGACCTCATGCGCGGATTTACTGGAAGCGGACCACACAGAGAAGATCTAGAAGTGTTAATCAATCAAAAAACGCCATCAGCCGCAGCGTCTAGGGGGGAAGCAAGGATGTTAGTTATTGCGCTGAAAATACTTGAGGTAGATAAACTTGAACAATGCTTAGATAAACGCGCAATCATACTAATGGATGATGTTTTTGGCGAACTCGACAGGGAACGATCAACAACACTAACAAGATACTTATCGGGACACCAGTCCTTAATAACTACAACTGAATCTTCACTAAAAAACGATAGTTCGAGCAACATCATAACAAGTTAATAACGCTTAGTTGATTGGCTGTGGCTGATAGACAAAGGTACCGGCCGAGGGATTTATGCCGTACTGGTTAAGATAGTCACTGATCTCAGTCGAACAGAATTGCTGTGTTGCGGTTGCAGGAAAAGCAACAAAAAACACAGGGGAATAGCTAATATTTAAGTAGTTGACTGCACATGTATCCTGTATGACCGTGGGCAATATACCGGCCAGTGCGCTAAACTGCAAATTAACTGGCTGGTTTTTTAAAGGAATGCGGTAAAGTTCACTGTTTGTGAATTCTCCTTCGGGTTGGCCGCTGTCATCAACAGTGATATAAACATAGTTGCCTACACTATCCGGGTACACCCCCAGAACCTCCATTTGGCCGGGAGTTTGAGCGATTTGGAACTCATCACCACTGCCACTAGAATATTCCCAAACCGTTCCGCCCTGGCTGTAGTAAAGATCTTCATTCGTTCCCCAGGCCATATTGCCCAGTGATCCATAGTTAGGTATTGATGCTGTAATGCTAAGAGAACCGTTCCGAACCGCGTAGATGTTTAAGCCACCGTTGTTTGTTCTTACGGCAATCAGTTTGCCATCATGTGACCAACTAATCCCCTTCGCATTCAATCCGGTATCGGAAGAAAGGCCTCGTGTACTGACCAAAACCAGCGACCCACTCCCATCGGGATTAGAAAGAAGGCTACCTTCAATAACTGCAGCGCCATTGTTGCTGGCCGATACAGCCAAAATATTGCTCGAAGCATGGTAGATTGGAGAAAGTCTGCCCCCAGAAGTGGCATAGTACAGTTTCTTGTTATGACCAACAAAAATTGATCCGTCAGCACTGTCTGCAAAAGTAATGTTGGGCGTTGCCTTAAAGGGTAAAGTTATCTGTTGCACAGAACCATTGCTGATACGGTAGAGATCACCCCTGCTATCTGTTGCTAAGCCCGTTTCGGGCGTGGCCCACACTACACTAGTCAAAGATGTTAGCGCATCGAGACTCTGGATATTCCCGGCCGCATTGATGCTTTGTAGATGACCGGCCGCATTCAGAAACACTAACTGGTCGGTGCTTGCAACTAAATCTGTCACACTTGATCCATATGCAGATACAGCAACTCCACTAAAGTGGTTTAATGTTAACAAGTATGATCTAGGACTATTGCTGGTTATATGGATAATACGACTTAAGCGATTTGAAGTATCAAAGGCCTCTAGATCGTAGGTCCCATAACTGAGACTTTTTTTCAGAACGTGTTGTGCGGTTAGGGTCGAGCCTGTTTCCAGGGTATCGTTTACGACAGGTGTAATAGACACATAATCTGCGGGGTTGGATGATTCGATTGTTATTAACGCCGTTGCCGCAACTCGATAAATCAACCACCACAATGCTACAGCAATGACTGCAGCCACCAACAACAGTACTAGACCCTTTGCGCGCCAGGACCAATTTGCTACCCTCGGGGAGTTATATGGATTTATGTTCATTGCCATGTTGGCCATCCCGCTGGCAGAGTGCAGGTTACTGGTGGATTCTGAATACCGCTCACAACGCCCAAACTCACCATCAATTGGTTAAAATTATCCCCAAAGGCAGTTGAGTTTTGGCCATTAAAACAACTATAAGCCATGCTTGTTGGTTCATCCGATGGATTAAGCCAACCAGTCTCGATACCGTTGTCGCAACCTGGATTATTTATCACTGTTGCAATTATAGTATTGGTAGAAACGGTTTGACCTACGCTAACCCTAGGGGTTATGCACTCCGCCAGATACACAACTTTCCCGGCTGCAGATCCAGCGGTCAATTGGTAAGCAATAAGGGGTTCACCTTTTTCACAGCCACCCATTGCTGGCGTACACCAATTTTGAAAAATACCAGTCACAGTCCCGCTACCCACAGCATAGACAGGCCCGTTTCCTGTATAGTCAACACCTTGATCAATGCGACCTGGCGAAAGAGTGGTTACGTTTCGGAACGGATTCTGATATCCGCCCGTACTGCTAGTGGGGCTGCAAGTAGCAGTGTTAGCAACTGTCGATCCCCCAGAACTCTTCAACACCGATACGGCATCCTGTATCCTATACTGAATTGACTCATTGGTTTTCGGTCTCTCAAAATTGTTCATGAATATGGCCGTGGAGCCACTACTGTAATTGCTAACACTGGTTGCTGAATTAAGTTGCTGCTTCAATCCCTGATAGTTATTGGAAAATTCCCACAGTATAATCTTCAATTGAGTAGATAGTAGGTCGATAGGTGTGGTTATACCAGCCTGTTGAGCGTAACCGAGAACCTTGGTGCTGGGAGTCCATTGGGGAGATCCCCAGCCACTACCGGTTGGAAAACTACTATCACCATCGCCCTGTACTTTAGTGGGATCAATTGCCCCACTCGTGCCATCAGATTCATACATTAGGTTGCCAACAATCCCGGCTGCCGCAACTGGGGTAAAGCCACTTTGTACAAAGAAGTTAAAGGCCTGTTCAGCGGAACCGCCGCCGGTAAGAGTGGTGGGTGCACCATTATTACAACAGACCAAAGCAGCAGAATTAGACGTACCGCTACCTGTTACTTGTCCAACAACGAGATTGACCAACGCTTCCACTCCTTTAGGTTCGGTGGGGTGAACATTTAGCCCATCTTGTAAGGAAATATACCCATTGTTGTCGGTGACCTTACCAGTTATTTTAATTGGGTTGTTGTTCGGGTCAACTTCTTTAAACCAGCTAATTACCGAATAACCTTCCTTCTTGGCTTGTCCGTATATGGCTTGATTGGCGGCTTGAATTACTGGCAGGTAGTCTGGTCGATCAATAACAATGGTATCCACCCAGAATATCGGAGCTGTAGCGTTGTCGGCTCTAATGGCAGATATGGCTCGATCTATGCTTTGGGGCGTATCCCCGCCGTTAGTACCTAGGGCGATAACTATCGCATTGGCTGATTTAATGCTGGCCTGATCGATGGCTATAGCCTGCATTCCTGTGGTTTTGGTGCCATCACCGCCAGGCGAAGTCAGACTGCGGCCATATTGTGCGTCAACCGTCGCATTAACACCCAGGCCCTTGAACGTAGTTATGTAAGCGCTCTCGGCCCTTTCTGTTATGGAGTCTCCTAGTATATAGACATTTTGTCCAGAAGTTAGAGCTTGAGATGAAACATTACCATTACCACACACACCAGAATTATGATTCTTGTTACTGCCGGTATAATATATGCTGTCATTTTCAAGGCTGAACAAGTCCTGGCTAGAAAGAGCATATACTTTAGCCACCGAACAGATTAAAATCGCCGGCGCTACAATAATCAGGAAAAGCTTTTTCATGAAACAGTACTTTGATAGTCATAAATATAGTTAGTCACCTGGTCGTCAAGAATATACTGGCGAAAGCGATTGATCACATCATGTTTTCTAAGAAACTTGGTAACAAAATTATTACATCGCTTATCTAAAGTTCCATATCCCATGCCGGGGCACACTACATACTGTGCCACATTCGGTGAAGATATTCCGACCGGTGGGGTATCGGCAGACATGTTGCCCATCGTGCCGCATATGGGACTTACGGGTGCTTGATCGCTTTGTTGCGCCCAAAGGAACGAAGATGTTAGTTGCCCGTTTGGTCCGTAGGGGTCTTGAGCGAAACAGTGCAACAGATCGTTTGGATTGCTGTCATATGAGCCATTTGGGAAATTACTCGGATTACCCAGTAGTTGGATAAGCGTTTTAGTGTTTTGGTGAAATGGAACCACTGCATGTATTAAGTAATTTTCATTATTGATGGGATCGTATCTTGTGATCTCGCTAGTACTAAAACCGTATTGAGTGAGGCCATAGGTAGCACCGGGGTTTGTTGATTGTGATGCAAATACTCTAGCTCCGCCAATCAAATCGGAAAAGGCGCGAAACAACAATTCGGGGGCACTAATGATGTCACTGAAAAAAGAGTTAATTATCCCCAGCCGTGATAGGGGTAAATCTACCGCCACCCGCGATACCAGCGAACTGGGGTCACTGAAAGAAAAAGTCCGAGTCAAAAAGGATTTGTGACTCTCTGCTATCGTTTCTAATTGGGCCCCCTTGGCATTCAATTCCGCAGTTTGTGTGGGGCTCATTGGCTCGCCGCCCAAACGTTGCATATACATATTCATAGAAATATTGGTTCCGGCATCGGCGTTATTCATCCACTGGACTGAATTTTCAAGGCCGTTCATGCCTACTGGCGTAAAATACTTCACTATTTGCGGGATAATTATGTGTTTGGTCGCCAATTGAAAACTGGTTACTGCCCCCATTATAGCTACCTCGCCCACACCAATACTACTGAAATCAATCCCGGCTGTAGCCGCCCACCCAATAACCGTGAATATGTGACCGAACACAGAATTGTTAACCAGAGAACAGAGAGCACCTCCTCCTATAAAGTCCAAAATACGATTGATGGAGTTTACAACAGAAGTGCCTGCATTTTTTGTTGGCAATAGTGACGAAGAAAAATCAGGATTATAGCCACTGCTTTTCCTGTTTGTGTTCACCGGATTGCCTTCGATTCTTTGCCAAGCAGCCGAACGCGAGAAAGGCATCGCGGCGTCCGAGAGCGTTGGATCATATGTTTTTGTAGGTTTAATTGACTGATTGCCGTTAAACAGTTTTGTAAACCCGCTAATTTGCTTACCGGTCATGGTTCCCCCAACTTTCATTTCATCCGCGATGCCCAACAACGTGGAGCTGTGGCGTACCAGAAAAGCTAGAATAGTAGGTATTCTATACTCAGAAACCTTAGTGGCGACCCTATCTATTGAGCAGAGTGTAGCAACAATCGAGCCTATAGTGAGAGCTGCTCCTAAATGCGGAGCTGCAGCTGCTTCGGCTTTACTAATTACGACCGCCTCTGAGTCGCCGGCAGCGATTGCCTGATCTGCCGTTTCTAGCACAGTACCTTCAGTTGCAGCCGCCAGTGTATCATTCGCTACCTGAGACTTAGGTTCATTGGTTGGAGATTTGCCGTCTTCCACCTCTGCCGCTTTAAGCTGTTGGCCTTCGTTTTCCGCTGTTCCGTTGATGTCCTCCGCAACGTCTTTATCCGGGCTACTTTCTTCCGGTGCGGGTATGGGATTCCAATCCGCCCCTTCGTCAACGGTTAGCAGTGGACGGTACGCCTTAATTTGACCTATGTCGAACGAGGGAATAGCTTTTTGAAACCGTAGTTGCATATCGGTTTGATCGAGCTGGTCATAATTAATATAGTTGCCTGTCGTAAGGTCCTTAAAACGAAGTTGGTTACCGCTATCTTCTACCTGTATCCCTTGGTCGAGCAAAGCTTTTTGAACCTGAGGATCAGTAAATTTCATAGTATCAATTTCGGCAGTCATGGGATCGGTTTTGTCCTCGACTGCCTTGCTACCCTCTGTGTTATTTTCTGATGAGCAACCCAAACTTGCAGCAGTAGCACCCGACATACCGCGACAATACATCCGTTTCATGATGCTGTTAGACGCTTTTTTGATTACGTAGGCTACGCCCTTTTCTTCATAACGCAGCATATCTTTTTCAATCGTTACTAGCTCGTATGCAGCCAAAAACCCAAAGAATATAACGATAGCGATAATAAAACCGATAAAACCGCCCCCGCCAATGCCCACCAACTTTTTGTGAGTTTTCGCAAAACGGTAAGCCCTACCCCATGGGGTTAGACCAGCCACCCCCATTGCTACTCCAGAGGTAAATCCCGCTCCACCCTCCGCCCGATACAGCCCCTCTTTATTCAGTGCCCCACTCGGGGCATCCGTTTGTTCGGTACTGCTGGTAAAGTTGTGCTCGCTGTCTCGCAACTCTTCCGAAGAAGCATTTTCTAAGCCATTTTCCTTATGATAAAAGCCATTGTCTTCCATGTTTGTTTCCAATAACCCTACCTATGGGATGTGCCCAAGATAATAGCCATAAACTTTCATCCTAATCCTTATAAATAAGTATATCAAAAGAAAGCATAACCTTTCATTCAGGTTGTTGTTCGCTTCTGCAACTTAAATTAAGCATAAACCTCACCATGGGCTTTAGGACCATGACAGAAAGGTTCACTTCCGCAGACAAAAAAGTATTTTTGGGTCTGCGGAAGTAGTCTGCCAAGCCGGGTGCAGCTATGAAGAAGGGTCAGTG
>JAJYZG010000048.1 GCA_021800155.1 bacterium | reverse complement strand
TGACATTGAAAGAACCACCGACGATTTTGTTGGACACCTGAACAACCAAACCTATGATTACCAGCTCTGCGGGCTACGCCCGCAGGCTACTCAGCCTAGTGCGGTTTGAGAGTGTGATGTGTATAGTGTGATAAGTCTCTAAAATAAAGGATTAAAGCCCGATCACTTTATTCTCTCGATAGTAGTCGGATTCTCGTTCGAGCTTGTATGATGTCTTTAAAAGAAGCAGCTGTGGTATAGTGGTTATGGTAATAACCAAAGATAAAAAATGAAGCGTGGTTTATTTCTTCTCGTCTCTTTTGCAATAATGGTCAGTCTAGTCATGACAGTACTTTTGCCTGTTGTGAAGGTAGCGGCCGATAATACTGGGGCAGTAGGTCAGTCTGCTCCTGGTAGCAATCCTACAAGTGGGGCAAATGGGGCTACAGGACCAACCGGACCTATAGGGGGAGGGGGAGGCAATACCATCCCGAGCTGTCCAGGAGGAGAGAAGTATGATATCTCTGTTCATAAATGTATAAACGTAGGTGTAGGCGGCCCACAGGGGGTAGCAGGAAGTACTACATATTGTCAAAATAATCCTGGTCCATTCTCACAAAGTGACTGCACTACTATTTATATAGCTGGAGCTCAAGCCTCTAGCAACAACGCTCAAAGTTACTGCAAAAGTCATTATCCAAAAAACCAAAGCAGCTGCGAATCTATCTACAAGTCTGGCTATAATAGTCCTGGTAGCGTGAGTCAGACTAGTGGTGGTGCTACTACACCTAGTGGTGGTCCTACTTTGAGTTGTAATTTAGGTATTAGCTTTAGCAGTTTTCCACATATAATCGATACAGTTCTTAGTATTTTCAATCCTCTTAACTGGCTTGTGTGTGGGGCCGTTACATTTGTTGATGGACTAGTAAGCTTTTTTAATAGCTATATTATGCAATATCTCCCGATTGGCACTAGCGGCAATACTAAGAGTGCTAACCCTTCTGGAGATAATCCAAGTAGTATTTTTTCCTATGACGGCAATAACTGTACTCAAACATTTACTATTAACGTCGGTGGCCACACCAAGACAAAATCAGCATGTAATGCTTACTACTCTGCCTGGTCATATTTCCGTGATTTGGCACTCGGGCTGCTGGTAATAATATCTTTGATCGTCATACTGGTTCAGGCAATGGGAATGGAGATACTGGACGCTTACACCATACGCAAAATGTTGCCACGTATTCTTGTAGGAGCAATCATTTTGACATTAGCTTGGCCATTGATGGACTTCTTAGTAATTCTAAGCAATGATCTGGGGTATGGTATACAGTACCTTCTCCAAGCTCCATTTTCTGGCATAACTGACACCATTAACACCTCTAATCCTCTAGTAGATATAGTGGGTGCTGCAGCAGGCATAGCTTTAGGTCTTTTTGGTTTATTAACTATTGCCGGCACAGCGGCACTAGCTGTCTTAGTAGCCTTTATTACACTTCTTGTCAGACAGATAGTGATAGTATTGCTTATAATCTTTTCACCTATTGCAATAGTTGCGTACATTTTGCCCGTGCAAAGTTCTCAAAGAGTGTATAAATTCTGGTGGGATAATTTTATAAAATTGCTTCTTATGTTTCCTATAATCGTATCCTTTATAACTATCGGTCACATCTTCTCTGCCCTTGCAAGTCAAAATTCAGGTGCTGCTATTGATCATGCCATTGATCAATTGATGGCAGTTTTCTTCTACTTCGGGCCATACTTTGCTTTGCCACTTACATTTAGACTATCTGGTAGTATTATGAGTGGCGTAGGAAATTTTGTGAATTCTCAAGCAGCACCTGCCCGAGGAGCACTTAGCCAGCTACGATCAAATATTGCAAAAAATAGGTTGCGGAGAGCAGGAGAAGGTAAACTATTGCGCGAAGATACACAATATGGATTATATAACGCTTATGCAAAGCGCTTTAATAAGGCAAGCGCTGGCATATACAACCTAAGAAACGCCGGTACAAATCCGCTTAGGACAAGAAGTCGCATGGCATCTGCCCGGTCACAAGAAATTATGCTTGCAGCTCAACGTACTTTGTCTGAAGACCCTGAGGTTCAGAGCGCTTTATTGGATGATAATATAGCCGAAGCATTACAAACTGGGGTTGAGTCCTATGTCGGCTCAGGCCACTATGGTGGGCATGATGACGCCACGGTACGTCAATTCCTAAAAGACAGAGGCTTAAAGGATGCTCAACTTGAAGAAAGTGTAGCACTAGCGCGAAGCGTTCGACACAAAGTATCACCGCACGCTCTCGAAGCAACTGCTTGGTTGGCAAATATGGGTACTGGTACTGGTTTCGCTGAAAAAGAAGTTACTGACGAGTTCGGCAATGTTCACAGAACACATGGTGGTGATGCTGCTATTGCCTCTCTGGCGAATTTTGCCGGTGACGATTACAACCTAATGGTTCGTGAACTTGCTGCTGGACGAGAAAGAGCTAACAATGCTAATCGTGTAGACATCGCAGGCATGAGCTTTGGCGAGCAAGTTAAAATGACTAGTGAATACATAAAAGGGAATCTCAAACGGGACGAGGTCGCCGAGCAGATGCGCAAAGGGGCCAAATTTGGACAGTCTCGGGGTTCACTCATAGGGAGGCGTCCTCAAGTTATTAAGGCAATGGTACCTCAATTTATAAAGGATTTTGATGAACTTATGCGGTCTGGAAACGAACGGGAATTCATGCAAGAGCTCGCTATGGCCGCCGCTGGGCAACAAGTTGCTGGTCAGGTTTCAATGGAAAATGCTAGTGAGCACGCAAAATATATGAACCATAAAATAAATATTCCTCAGACTGAGATGCACGTCCTTGCATCTATAAACGCTAGTGAGGGTAAGTTGCGTGCTCTCCAAAGTAAACCAAGACCAACGAGTGATGCTGAAAGACAAGCCTTTGAAAAAGAAGCACAAGCTATTCAAGATGAAATACAAAAAGAAAATATATCCATTAAGGGTAGCCTAGCCAGCATAAAAGATGACAAAGTAAAAGACGCCGTAATCAATGCTGCGAGGACTAGAGTTAGAGTAACTGGTCAACCATTGACTGAAGTTACAGTGCAAGATATGTTGGATTCTAACCGTAGCAATAGAGAGCTTACCGCTATGGTGTACCAATATGGCAATGAATTTGCTCAGCAAGCTTCAATGGCTGCCCGAGAAGCTGCTCAAGCAGGGCAAGGCAATCCGCCCAACCCAATGGCTCCGCCAGTCTAAGATTAATTAGGCCCTTGCCTTGGAATTTCTCTAATTTGCTTTTCTACGTCTTCTAGAGCTGCAGTTTTGGTTGTTACCCCAATATCAGCCGTCGTGCCTGGTTCAATATAAAATGCGAGGTGGTTTTCAAGAGCCCTATCCAAAGAAGACCCTATCTTTGGATCTTCCACGACTCCAAAGATAGGGGCATGCTTTACCCCTCTGTCTGCTACACCGTGAGGAATATATACACCAGCCCAGGTTCTCTGGCTGTCGTCAAGAGCAATAGCGAGATCTTCGGGTCTTGAGTTTCGGCGTGTCGCAAGACGCTTGTGTATATTTGGTTCAGATTCTAAGACATAGGGAAGAGCTATTCCTCTCAGTGGCACACCTTCGCTTTGAGAGTCTCCCACTACATGGAAGCGACGATGATTTGTGCCAACACCTTCTTCGCCATGGATATACTGATGCATGGTAAATCCTTGTCCGGTATCTAGGCGTGAGTATTTTTTGCTACCGAAATATTTATTATGCAATCTATCCTGCCACAGTGGTCTAATAATCTCTATTTCGGCAAGCTCTACCTCCAGCACGCCGTCAAGGGCATCATGACCAAGCTCCTTGATGGCCTCATGTACCTTGTCAAGCTGTTTGTAGTAGCGATTTAGGTTAGCGGCAGCCCGAAACGCAGCGGTACGTTCTGCGCGTGTAATGCGTCGTTTAGGCCATGAATTTACACCCTGTTCCCGGTTGTTTAAAGCTCTGAGTGCTGATACTACAGGATGTCGTAAGTTTTCAGATACGCTCATACTCATAATATACTATACTTTTGACAAAGACACAAGCATTTTATATTCTTCTACAATTACGTTGTCGCTTGCGGTGGATGAGCTGTGTGCCCAAGATCAATCAATTTACTAGCTATATCACTTAAAAATTTAGTCTGGTCAGCAAAGGGAATTTCTAGTTGAGTAGTACTCATGTCTTCAATTGTTGTTCCTTGGGAACCATGGGCATCGATATCTGGCCCCACAGCAACCACATCGTCATAACATCGTGCTACTCTAGCATTTTTATGCGCGTGAACTGCACCCAACCAAGAGGCGCTGCCATCAACTACAATCACTAGCTCATCTGTTCGGCTCCTTATTTCCTTCGGTTGTTTTTGAGCAGGAATTGGGGATGGTATAACATAGCCCCGCAAGACTTGCTTTATGTAATAAAGTTTAGTTGGTGTTTCTGGTACAGAGACTCCGTATGCGTATTCTAACATTGTGAAGCTATCCCTATACCTAGACAGCAGAGCCCTGTTTAACCCTAGTTTACCTAATTTTTTAGAAGTCATTATCCGCTCTTGCCAACGCGGTACTCTTTTTACTTCCTCGACTCTTGTCTCAATATTTTCACGCCTGCCTGCTGGTATACTTCTTAACATTTCAATTGCGTCATCAACTCTCTTTATGGCTCGGCCGTGGTTGGCAAGATCGTGCAGACGTCTCCCCGGCCGGGTGTCGGGTTGTCCTCGCCTACGACCAGCAGCTACTGTATTCGGTCTTCTCTCGTATATTGACATATGGTTATTGTGTTATAATCTATTGAAATAATCAAGTCACAACGGGTTTTTTCTGTTAGCCCAAATTTAAAATTGTGATACTCCACTTTTAAATTCAGGTTACCGTTAATCATGGACTTTAGTCCATGGGCCTAAGGTTCCCTGGAGCAGACACAAGGTCTTGTGTCTGCGCAAGCAGTCTGGGATGCTGGGGTTTTTTATGAAGAGA
>JAJYZG010000047.1 GCA_021800155.1 bacterium | reverse complement strand
GAGGTGCTGGAGGTTATGCAGCATCTGCATACGTTTTTTGATGGTAGCAGGAGATAACTTTTTGGGCATGTTGTTTGTTTTAAGTGTACTGGTGCTAGTTTAACACAAGAGGGTGGGAGCACTTACAGGTCGAGGGGTTGACCTAATGGTTTTAACATGCTAGAATTATAATACTACTTTCTTTAAAGAGGAGTGGATCATGAACAGAGAGATGATATATGAAGCAACTCCTGTAACAGAAATTCCTCAGGGCAATGATATAGGTCAGCATGCTGATATTGGTGGATGGTTTACAGAATTTACTCGGAGCATCTATCGAACAGCACATCGCAATACCGCTATTGTTCTTGCCGGTGCTGCAGCGTTAAGTGGTGTTGCTAAAACAGGGCTAGCTAACGCAGATATGGCTCCAGCGCATAAAACTAGTGCAACAGTTACGACAGCTAAACGATTTACACCTGCACAAATACTAAATACCGTATGGTTAGATTTTGAAAATTTGAGTGATGAACATATAGTTGATAATCTACAATCAGCAGAAATGGGAAACTATAACCTAATCCTTAATGGCAAGTGTACATCTTATAATGAGAATAACCCTTTTGGTTATTCATATAAAAAGATTACCGAGAATCGAAATGAAATAATTCAGACTGAATGCAAACGCATTTTATCTGGTCCACACAAGGGAAGATTAATAAAGATAAAAACGCCTCGTAACCGTATGTCGACTACCAATGAATTAGATTTTAACCTGAGCTTGCAATTACTAGAGCTTGGTAATCGTGCTGCTCAATCAGCAGGTATTCCATCAGGTGACTATGGTGCCGCAGACCATGTTAGTTCTACCAAGAAAAAGGCTACTATTACTTACGCTGCAAAGGCGGGCCAAGTTAAAGAGTTAGTGCTGCGTGCGGGAAAGAGCCCTCAAGAAATTTGGAATAAATGAGCAAAAAATAGACAGCAATTATATCCAAAATCTCATTGCTCATGACTCGCATTGATTTATAAACTGCTTTTGGTTAAGATTATCCTGAAACCATAGTAGTTATGCTAAAATTTAAATTCAAACCTATTTTCCGTAAAAAATTTGCTGTAGTTTTACTTATAGCTATAGTCTTAGCTACTGGAATTAATGTTATATTGCAACATGAACGTACCATAAAAAACGAGCAAAAGATTAACACGACAAAGCTGCTATCTTTGCTAAGAACAAATAATTGTAGTAATAAGACTCTGCAATCGATCAGCGCCGAAAAGGTTAATCCTAATCAAGTTAATAAATCGATTACGCTCTTAAGCTATAGAAGTGAATGCCTGTACAGGTTAGGTGAATGGCAACAAGTAATCCCTGTTTTTAAACAACTTAAGCGGTATTATTCTATGGAAGGTAATACCAGTTATGCAACTTTAGTCGGTAGTGAAATTACTGGCGCTCAGTACGCCATAGCTCATCCTATAAAAGTAGAAAAAAAATCCGCAGCTCCAGCCAATAACGCTGCCTTAATGCAATCTCTTAAAGAATTGAGCGGGAAATAAAATGGAGCGCCAAAAATTTCTAAAATTCGACGTCATTACTATACCATTTGTAATGGTATTAGTTAATATAGTTCTTAACGTGATTATCGCCAGTACAGCCTATGCAGTTGACTCTGGTGTTTATTACCCAGCTAGCCACCAGAGCGCCTCAGGTGACATATCGCTTGCAGGTCCTAATGCTGTTACGCCAATACCAGACTCCTGGTTTGAGATAACAGATTTCTTATCAGGTCAGCCTTTGAAAGCAACTGTTCGTTATTCATGTAATGGCAGCGATTTAGGATTCCAAATACAAGCATATAACGCTAATGGCGTTGAAATAGCCAGTTCTTCTAATATTGATCCATCATGTAGTTCTGGTACCCAGACTGCATCTGTAAACTTCACTATGCCAAGTACTCAAGACGGCACTATAGATGCTCCATGGCTCTATGCTGCTTTAATTGATGTGCATGCATACACTGGGGAAGGACATCGACCGTTTAATATAAAAATTACTGGTGACAGCACAGCAGATATTTCCTATGCAGCAGATTTAAGTCCAGGCTCTAATTCAACTAGTGATGGAACAGAATTTAATGCCTCCTCCCATCCATTTGGCATATGGATACAAAATAATATAAGTTATGATTTTCAATTGCCGTGTAACGCAAGTCCATCTGGTACAGAAGTTTACCTAAAGTGGCAAGGTGCTGATTACGGTGCATATTATCAGCCGTATAATATTGGCTGGAACTTGACGGATGAAACGACAGGAAAGTTAATTGATTCTGAATCTGGTGCGACAAACGCTGGAAACTTTGATTATGACGGAGGAACCAATGAGGGCCCTAAGTATAGTCAAGCCATAAAATTGTATCCGAACCAAGAATATCAATGGTCGTGGTTTGGTGTAGATCAGACTGACGGCGGAAACGCTATCGGGCTTGTTGTTCCTTATAGTGCAAATCTGTTGGATGAAGGTGGATGCTCAACGTGGAATCTAAGAGGCTACGACGGTGGTGGGGGCGGGACTGTATATCCCGGACAAAGTGTACATATGTGGCACTGGGTAAACAATCAGCCATCATCTAACGCCTCAGCGACATATAATTGGCAAGTCCAAGAGATATATCAAGCAAGTGGCGGTACAGGGGGGTACTGGCAAAACGTAAGCTTGGGTGGTAATGGTTTGAGCGGTGCTGGTAAGGCAAGTGGTCCTGCACTACCTAGTGGTTACTGCTCTTCTATATCTCCCGGAGGAAATTGCCCATTTGTGATTACTAGCGATGATACAATGCCTAGTAATGTTCCTCCGGGGGTTACTGCTAGATATTGTCAACGGATAGTATTTTCTGAGCCCAGTGGGGGAGGTACTTCTACAGGTTCTTCGCCAAACGAAAGCTGGGGTGCCTCTGGACCAGGATCATCATACGGAGCAATACCCAATGGTTCTTGGGATAGTACCCCAAATTGTGTACGTGTCATAGGACTAAGCAGTCTTACTGTTACTGCAACTTGCAAAGATCTATTTTCCTATGCAAATAATGTTAGCGCACAAACCCCTCAAAAATATGATGCTACAACTAAAAGCTGGGTGCCAATAAGTGCACCATTGCCTAGTGGTGCTTCGAGTTCCTCGTGGGATTTACCAGGTTCAGGTACTGTTGACGCTAAAGTTACACTTATAGGTACAGGAGGCTCGGGAGGAGGTGTAGGTGGCGTAAACTTTGCTCCAGACGACAATAATGGACAAAGTGTGGGTCCCTCTACCGGATCGCCAGTTGATGCAAATTATATAGATAGCCATGATTGGCAATATCAACCAACTCAGGCAAATATCTCTGTGTGGGTTACATACCAAGAGTATGGTCTTCAATATACATATACGGAGGGTGACAACACCTATACTGGCACAGACAACAACTGGCGATACTTTAACGGTGGAGCATATAGCACACCAACTACAATTCCTTGCTATTCTGCAACTTGTACAATTACTAGTGTTGATGGCACTGGACCAATAACACCTGATTATCCCAATGGGTTGGTAGTTTCCGGTGGTACTGTTACAGTTAATATGGATATTACAAATACCTCTCCAAGTAACTATCCGCTTCCTAGTAATGTCAATGGACATAATCTCTCACTCACCGGGACCGGAGGTTCCTGGCCACTTAATCAAGACATTCTCCCTGATACTACTATACCTTTTTCTGTAACTATGCCTGTGTCAAGTCTGGACCCTCCTAATTTTGCAGGCGACAGTCTATCAACAGACTCAGCTGACTTCTACCCCGACTATCCAATAGACGGTACTGCTCCACCCGGTAATGGAGGATTCTCGATCGGGGGAGACTGTGGCCGTCAAGCGATTGACGTGTATCAGCAATTTTCACTATCCTCCACGCCAAGCGCATCATTTACAGGTGATCCAGAAGACCCATCCGCTGTTAGCTTCTCTGCTCAAGTTACGAACACTAATGCTAGTTCGCCACCTGTTTCTACACCTGTCACTGATACATTTTACTTTGCTCCGTCACAGTTAAGCTCTCAAAATACGTGCGTGAACAATAATGGCTATCAGTGTTATCCAGGCGACCCATTTAGCTATACATATGCATTTGGGTCGAATACACAATCATTAAATAATCAGCCCCTTAATGAACCGCTGGTAGCTGGAGATAGTTATTGTGCAGAAATAACGCTTTTATATAATAATGGTTATGTTGGGCAAACAGGGTCAACAGATCTTCAAGATACGTACTATGAATATCCTGACGGTTCTATAGTAAATACTCCTGGTACTACCTCGCCTGTCTGTCAAGTTGTCGTCAATAAACCTTTCTATAAGGTCTATGGCGGCGGTGTTTCTGCCAACTATAGTACAAGTAGCTGTAGTCCTGTAACAGATGGCTTTATAGCTGGTTGGAACGATAATAACGATAATGGTGGCACTTATCAGTTTTATGACTACGGTGCTGGCTCGGAACTGTCAAATATCGCTTCGTGTAGTATTACAGGTTTTGCCAGCGCTCAGACTACCCCCTATAGACCACCACCAGACTTAGATTTTGCTAATGTGCCGACAACTGTTAGTTTTTCTTCATACACACCATCCACTGGTGGCGACTATGGTGGTAATACCCCGGCAGTTACTGCTCAAACACCAATCGGTAGTGCTCAAACACTACCATGTGTTTCATATAATCCTAATCCTTGTGTCCCTGCTTTTACTCAAGGAGGATGGGTAGAAAAAAAAGTCTTTGTTAGATGGCATTATGTATGTGCGCGGCGCTATCGTAAAGGCGGTGGATTTGGTATTTGTCATCGATCACCTGTTTATCGATGGGAATATGTCCATGTGCCCCCGTCAATACCATCTGGCGACTATACGTATACGGGCAATGTTCTTCTTAGTACCCTGGACATACCTGACAATACGGATCTATACCTCAATGTTAATGGCAATGTATATATAAACGGTAATATAGAATACAGTGATGCAAATGGTGGCGGCTGGCAGGTTAGTTCAGGCTCGTCTACAAGTAATATTCCTTCCTTTATACTCAACGTCACTGGTGGGAATATCTACATTGATCCCAGTGTTGGTGAGCTAGACGGCCTGTATATTGCTACTCCAGATACCAGCAGTGGTGGCGATATTTATACCTGTGGCCAGCAAAGTGGAGATAGCTTTAGTCCCATGCCTGCTGCTAATCTATATAATGGCTGTAATCAGCAGCTAACTGTCTATGGTAGTTTCGAGGCCGACTCAGTTAATTTGATGCGCACTTATGGATCACTAAGGGATGAAACACC
>JAJYZG010000046.1 GCA_021800155.1 bacterium | reverse complement strand
CAGGATGAGATGAGCCGACATCGAGGTGCCAAACAGCGCCGTCTATGTGAACTATTGGGCGCTATAAGCCTGTTATCCCCGGCGTAACTTTTATCCGAAAGCGCTGCCGATACCACACTCTTGTACAAAGTACTGACAGCGGAAAACTTACTCCGACTTTCGTCCCTGCTTGGGTTGTATCCCTCACAGTCAAGCTAGCTTATGCGTATACACTATAAATTCGATTTCCATCCGAATTTAGCTAACCTTTGAACGCCTCCGATACTCTTTAGGAGGCAACCGCCCCAGTTAAACTACCCATCAGACACGGTCCTCAAACCGGATAACGGTTCAAGTAAGAACTAGAAGTATACAAGGGTGGTATTTCACTGATGGCTCCACCTAGACTAGCGTCTAAGCTTCAAAGCCTCCCACCTATCCTACACATGTATACCCCAAGTTCAATGCCAAACTATAGTAAAGCTGCACGGGGTCTTTTCGTCCTGCTGCGGACAGACGGCATCTTTACCGTCAATGCACTTTCACCGAGCTCTTCGTTGAGACAGTACCCATATCATTACGCCATTCGTGCGGGTCAGAACTTACCTGACAAGGAATTTCGCTACCTTAGGACGGTTATAGTTACCGCCGCCGTTCACCGGGGCTTCAGTTCGAAGCGTGAACCTCTTACCTTAACCTTCCGGCACCGGGCAGGCGTCAGCCCCTATACATCCACTTTCGTGTTAGCAGAGACCTATGTTTTTGGTAAACAGTTGCATGGGTTCTTTAGCTGCGGCCCCCTCATAATGATTACAAAATTTATAATCACAATGAGGGGGCAGGCCTTATTCCAAAGTTACGGCCGCTTGTTTGCCGAGTTCCTTAACGAAGAATCACTCGTACACCTTGGTCTTCTCGACCTGAGCACCTGTGTCGGTTTGCGGTACGGATAACATAATTCATAAGTTTAGTTGCTTTTCTTGTCAACACTTTCACAAAAATCAAGTCTAAAGACTTTTTCATTCATGAGTATTTCTCTCATTTAGACGGATATAACCATGAATCCGCTTCTGCTAGTATGTTGCGCACAATAAACAAAATTATATTAGTACGGGAATATTAACCCGTTGTCCATCGTTTACGCTACTCGCCTCAACTTAGGACCGACTAACCCTGGGACGATTACCGTGGCCCAGGAAACCTTGCTCTTTCGGTGGGCAGGATTCTTACCTGCCTTAAAGTTACTTATTCCAGCATTCTCACTTCCTAATGCTCCATTAAATCTCACGATTTAACTTCAACGCAAGAAGGAACGCTCCTCTACCACGCATGCATTACTGCACACATTCATATCTTCGGTATTATGCTTTAGCCCCGTTACATTTTCCGCGCAAAATCTCTTGACGAGTGAGCTGTTACGCACTCTTTAGATGAATGGCTGCTTCTAAGCCAACATCCTCGTTGTTTAAGAAATTTTACCTCGTTTCCCACTGAGCATAATTTAGGGACCTTAGATGATGATCTGGGCTGTTTCCCTTTTGAGCGACGAGCTTAGCCCCGCCGTTCTAACTGCTGTAGTTCCATTAATAGTATTTGTAGTTTGTCAAGGGTGAGTAATCTTGCGACCCCCATTCCAAAACAGAGCTCTACCCCTATTAATTACCGTACAACGCTAGCCCTAAAGCTATTTCGAGGAGAACCAGCTATCTCCGAGTTCGATTGGCATTTCACCTCTAACCACAGGTCATCCGGGCGTATTGCAATTCGCTACGGTTCGGCCCTCCACGAAGTTTTACCTGCGCTTCAGCCTGCCCATGGTTAGGTCACCCGGTTTCGGGTCTATTCATTACTACTATTCGCCCTATTCAGGCTCGCTTTCACTTCGCCTCCGATTTTAAAAATCTTAAGCTAGCAGCAACAAATAACTCGCTGGATCGTTCTACAAAAAGCACGCCGTCACCAGTAAACTGGCTCCGACTCCTTGTACGCACAAAATTTCAGGATCTATTTCACTCCCCTTCCGGGGTTCTTTTAACCTTTCCCTCACGGTACTTGTACACTATCGATCGTAAGATATATTTAGCCTTGGAAGGTGGACCTCCCGGATTCAGTCAGGGTTGCACGTGTCCCGACCTACTCGACAACATAAATGATAAGGTTTGCATAACTTGACATACCGGACTATCACCGTCTTTGGTGCAATTTTCCAATTGCTTCTGCTCGCAATGCAAATTTTTTACCTTATATAGATTAGGTAGAATCTATTCTAATACAAAACTCTGAATAATTTTTCAGCTTTTTGTATTAGCAACTTATCTGTCACAACCCTCTTATAATATTCGTCTACCAACTTATCCATCTGGTAAATTACCAGATGAAAATTATAAAAGTTTGGGCTATTCCGCATTCGCTCGCCACTACTAACGGAATCATTAATTATTTTCTCTTCCTCGGGGTACTAAGATGTTTCAGTTCCCCCACTTACCACTACTTATTCTATATATTCAAATAAGTGTTAACAGATACTATCTGTTAAGGTTTCCCCATTCGGAAATCTTCGGATATAACGCATATTTAGCTGCTCCCCGAAGCTTATCGTAGCTCATCACGTCCTTCATCGGTATCTTACGTCAAGGCATTCATTCTGTGCGCTTTAGTAACTTTTTACGAAATAATATATTTAATTATAAAAATAAATATATATTTAATTCAGTGCAATTGACAGGTTATTAATATTTATCAATAGCCGTTTGTCTAATTGCTTTTCTCATTTAATCTAATCTGTTAAATTACAAAATCCATCAGACCACCAATCCTTTGAATTTATGATAATATTTACCCATCACATAAATACTACTTAAATTCAAATACGCCATAAAATAATACCAGCAATAACAGATAAGGTCAAGCTTTACATAATGTCAAAATTACTACTAAATATCTAGTATATGCTTCCTATTTGCTTAAGAATTTATGCTTTATTGAACTACATAATAGTCAAATTGATATGTCGTTGAAGCTTTAGGAATTTTTAATGAAGCTATATCAAAACTAGTCATAGATTTTAAGTCATTGTACGATTCTATTGTTGCACTACTACTATTATCTGGAGTTAATAATACTCTAGGGGTTGCGCCATAAGCATTGGCAAATGTTATCTTAACTAAATCACCTGCCGTTGGAGTCGTTCCTGTAGTAATAGTTACTGTACCAGAGATATCATTACCAGTAATAGATACCTCGGATGATCCACCAGACGCTGGCAAAGCAGACACTTTAGGTGTGTTTCCTGATGTAATCAAATGACCGTTACTACTAATCTGAAGTCCTATAAAACTAGCACTACCAGATACGTTTAGAGAATTTAAGATACTTTCACTATTAGCAAATATCTCTCCACCAACGCTTAGGTTTTGACTAACTGTTTCACTCCCACTAACACTTAAGCTACTTAACGTAGTAGGACCAGAAACATTTAGGCTAGAGAATGTGGCGTTATCTCCGTTTTGAAGATAATTTCCTGGAGAAGGATTATAGTAACTTAGGTTAGTTTGTACCATAACAATACCACTAGTACCATTAAAGAAACCTAGAGCTTTACCAATGGTTGGACCAGCATGATCGGCTTTCATAGCATATCCTGGAGTAGATGAGGTAGTTAAGTAATCTCCTGGAGCTATAGAACCACCCTGATTAGTTACATAAACTGGTACTCTTCCGGCAAGTACTAAATACTTACCAGTTGGAGTAGAAGAGCTTCCTCCATTAGCATTAATTCTAAAACTAGATGTACCATTAGATATAACACCTATAGCTGTGGGATCATAGGGTGTAGAGGATAGTACAGCATCTACCTTACCGTTTGGTCCAGCACTAACAACATCATAGGGTTGAACATTTGGAGCAGATGGTATTGTCTCAGATATGTCTGGAGTTGCACTTGCTGTTATGGTACCAGAAGCCGCGATAGTACCTTCTACACCAAGGGTATTAGTACAGCTTGAAATAGCAACACATACATTTCCAGTACTCATTACCTGCAAACCCATATGCTGAATTCTGTAGGCTGATCCTGATTCAGATATAGTAGTAGATGATCCAGTTAATTCTGTAGTTGAAGTAAATCCTGTTATTAATTCTTCACTCCCATCAGCAAAGACCAGCTCACCTCCTACCATAGATGATGTCCAGGTTGTACCACTTCCTGTGATAACATTTGATCCACTTGTTTGAGAAGCTGTACCAACACTATAGGCTAGTGGAGATACACTAAAGGTATTAAGTGGAACAGTTGTACCTATACCTACTAATGGAAGGTTACTTACACTACCCAGAACAATAGCATTACTTTCTTGTACCTGAGCAAATGCTCCTATAGCTGTAGCATCTTGGAGATTAGGTAATGTATAAAATAAGCCACCTCCTCCTACATCTCCTGCATTATACCCTATGGCAGTGTTATATTGTCCTGTGGTGTTACTTAAAAGTGAATTATATCCTAGGGCGGTGTTATCAGAGCCGGTGGTGTTATTTTGGAGAGATTCGTAACCAGAGGCGGTGTTAGCAGAGCCAGTGGTGTTAGATGAAAGTGTACCTCCCCCAAAAAGTTGACTTCCCCCTACGGCGACGTTATAGTTGCCAGTGGTGTTATCTGTAAGAGACAGAAAACCTACGGCGGTGTTCTCCATACCGGTGGTGTTGTCTCGGAGAGAACCGACACCAGAGGCGGTGTTACCCCCACCGGTGGTGTTGTCTTGGAGAGAATTGGCACCAGAGGCGATGTTATATTCGCCAGTGGTATTAGTGAAAAGAGAATTATTGCCTATGGCAATGTTACCGGCTCCAGTGGTGTTGTATTGGAGAGAACCTACACCTATGGCAATGTTACTGGTTCCAGTAGTGTTATCAGAAAGAGAATATGGACCTATGGCCGTATTTTGGGAACCGGTATTAGTTTGTAGAGAATATGGACCTATGGCCGTATTTTGTGTTCCTGTTGTATTTTGATTAAGGGAATAACCCCCTATAGCAGTATTTTGTATCCCTGTTGTATTCTGATAAAGGGAAAATACACCTAGGGCAGTGTTAAAGGTTCCAGTGGTGTTATCAGAAAGAGAACTAAAGCCCAGGGCGGTGTTCTGCATTCCAGTGGTATTATCAGCAAGAGAACTAAGGCCTAGGGCGGTGTTAAAGCCTCCAGTGGTGTTATGAAAAAGTGTACCTGCCCCTACGGCGACATTGCCCGTTCCAGTGGTGTTATTTGCGAGTGCTGCACCACCTAAACCAGTATTATCACTTCCTGTTGTATTTTGATAAAGTACATCTGAACCTAAAGCAACGTTACCAATCCCAGTAGTGTTATTTTGTAAGGTATAGGTGCCTACAGCAGTATCATACATACCGGTAGGGTTAGTATTGCTATTGTTAGGAATGTTATACTGTCCTGAGTTAAGACCAATGAACATATTTGTGTTAGAGGATGATGATCTAACTTGGAGTGTATTTGTTCCTGAGTTGTTATTGATATTTAGTACAGAGTTATTGGTA
>JAJYZG010000013.1 GCA_021800155.1 bacterium | reverse complement strand
TTTAGTCTTGCGACCGTACTCCACAGGCGGGATGCTTAACGCGTTAGCTTCGCTACTAGCGGGGTCGATACCGCTAACAGCTAGCATCCATCGTTTACAGCGTAGACTACCGGGGTCAATTTGTTACTGCCAATAAAATTATCGGCGATGTGATCATTTCTGTCACATTCTCTAAGTCGCCTTAGAGTTCGGACTATATCTTCAGCTTACATAAGCTGTCCGGCGTATAGTCTCTGAGGATCCCCTAAATTAAGGTTTCCTGCTGATTGTCCGCACTGACTAGATTATCACTGATGCTTACGTATCAGTACTATCAGATACTCGGAGTTTCCAGCATACAGCCAGATTGTCATTGCAGATTTCAAGCTGCAAAGAGACACTCGTCAAAAAAATTGACTCTATCTAATCCCGTTCGCTCCCTACGCTTTCGTGCCTTAGTGTCAGGAACAAGCCAGTACCCTGCCTACGCCATCGGTGTTCTTCCCAATATCTACGGATTTCACTCCTACACTGAGAATTCCAGGTACCTCTCTTGTCCTCTAGCTTAGCAGTTCAAATAATGGGGGCGCGGTTGAGCCGCACCATTTCACTACTTGCTTACTATGCCACCTACGCAACTCTTTACGCCCAGTAATTCCGGATAACGCTTGGATCCTCCGTATGACCGCGGCTGCTGGCACGGAGTTAGCCGATCCTTATTCATATGCTACCGTCATAATCGTCACATATAAAAGCAGTTTACAACCCGAAGGCATTCATCCTGCACGCGGCGTTGCTCCATCAGGCTTTCGCCCATTGTGGAAAATTCCCTACTGCTGCCTCCCGTAGGAGTCTGGGCCGTTCTCAGTCCCAGTCTGGCTGATCATCCTCTCAGACCAGCTAATGATCGTCGCCTTGGTGAGCCATTACCTCACCAACAAGCTAATCATGCGCAGGCCGTTCCCAAAGCGCTTAAAGCTTTAACCCTAAGGCCACATGCGGTATTAGACACCATTTCTGGTGCTTATCCCTCACTTTGGGGTACGTTCCTACGTGTTACTCAGCCGTCCGCCGCTCGTGTACCTCCGAAGAGGCCTTACCGCTCGACTTGCATGTATTAGGCACGCCGCCAGCGTTCATCCTGAGCCAGGATCAAACTCTCCAAAAAAAGAATCTGTTTCCTAAAAAACAATTCAAAATGAACTGACGTTGATTTGCACTACCTAATTTTTAACGTACGAAGTTTCACTTTTTGAGACACTCATATCAAGCACTCTCACGAAACTTATTCAAGTTTATCTGTTAATCGTGCTTACGTCAAGGATATTTGGCATGAATCGTTGTACTAAAATCTACTAGTAGCCAAGCTGTTCAGCTGGTCTTTGAAAGTATTAGTACTATTTAGTCCGGCCATCAGCTGTTAAAAAGATAATTTTATGCTTCAGTTTTCACCGATTCGACCTGATCCTCGGTTTCGGTCGTGTCTTTATCTACTAGCGCTAAGGAGACAACCTCATCGCCATCATTTAAGCGCATAATCCTTACTCCCTGGGTTGCGCGGCCCAATTCGGGTATGTCCTTAAGACCAAGCCGGATTGTCTGGCCCTGCTGCGAAATAATAATCACTTCCTGATCGTCGCCGCTTAAGGTTTTTACGCCCACCAACTCACCGGTCTTAACGTTTACGACAGCTGAGCGGATACCTACTCCGCCGCGTGCATGCGGCGTAAACTGCGCAACTTTCGTGCGTTTGCCATAACCATACTTGCTGATTACAAAGATGTCCGATCCGTCTTCTACTATGTCCATGCCGATCACGTGATCTGCAGGTCGCAAGCGGATACCACGCACTCCTCGACTGACACGGCCCATCGGCCGGACATCCTTTTCGCTGAAACGGATGGCCTGCCCCTGAGAGGTAGATATCACGACTTCATCATCCCCACTTGTCTGACGAATCCACTTCAACTCATCCCCTTGATCTAGATTTATAGCGATTAATCCGCTAGTGCGGACATTTTGGTATTGGTCAAATGGTGTCTTTTTAACTACTCCTCTTATGGTACACATTATCAGGTTTTGGCTTACGTTGGCCTGATTAACGTTAATGACTGAGCTAACTGTTTCTTCCGGCTGGAGTTGTAGTAAGTTAACGATTGCTACTCCTTTGGCATTCAAGCTTGCAGTTGGAACCTCATAAGTTTTAAGCCTGAACACTCGACCTTTATTCGTAAAGAACAGGAGATAATCATGTGTTGAAGCGTTTACAACATGTTCTATCACATCCTCCTCGCGGGTTGCCATTCCACGTCTACCCTTACCTCCACGCCCCTGCTTCTTGTATTCAGCGATCGGGCTACGCTTGATATAGTTAGCCGATGTGAGAGTAACTACTACCTGTTCCTCAGCTATCAAGTCTTCATCAGTCATTCGGCCAAGTTCACCGGAGACAATCTTGGTTCGACGTTCATCTCCGAAACTCTTCTTTAACTCTATTAACTCGTTTTTAATAATTTCAAGGATCTTTTTCTCATCGGCTAAGATTGCTTCCAGCTTGGCGATTAATTGTTGTAATTCATTTAATTCATCTTCTATTTTCTTGCGTTCAAGGCCAGCTAGAGTCCGCAGTTGCATCGCCAGAATGGCTTTGGCCTGAATCTCGCTTAGCTTAAACTGCTTAATTAGCGCCCCTTGGGCCTCATCAGTAGTTTCACTGGCACGTATAGTAGCAATGACTTCATCGATATGATCGAGTGCAATTTTTAGGCCCTCTAGAATATGTGCTCGCTCTTTTGCCTTAGTCAGTTCAAATTCCGTGCGCCTTCTGACAACATGCTGGCGATGCTTAATGTGCTCTTTGATGATGTCATGCAATCCTAAAATCCGGGGTTGGATACCGTCAACTAGAGCCAACATATTGTAGTGGAAAGTACTCTGCAGCGGAGTTAGCTTATATAGTTGATTTAACAACTTATTCGGGTAGGTGTCGCGGCGTAGGTCAATTACTATCCTGACGCTACCCCGGGCACTTTCATCTCTAAGATCAGATATGCCACTAATCTTTTTTTCGTGCACTAGGTCGGCGATTTTCTCGAGCAAGCTGGCTTTGTTAACCCCATATGGGATTTCACTTATTATTATCTGGTAGCGTGCTTTTGTAGATTCAACAATGTCTGCCACACCGCGTACGACCACTCCGCCTCTGCCAGTTGCGTACGCCGTTCGTAAACTTTCACGGCCGTAAACTACACCGGCAGTTGGAAAATCCGGTCCTTTAACAAAGTTGAGCAAGTCATCGAGAGTCGCGTTTTCGTTGTCAATTTGGTAAACCGTAGCGTCAATGAGTTCACTTAGATTATGTGGCGGAATGTTCGTAGCCATTCCTACAGCGATGCCTAACTGACCATTTAATAACAGATTAGGGAGTTTAGCTGGCAACACTGATGGTTGTTGTAATCTTCCATCGTAATTATCTACAAAATCGACAGTATCTTTGTCGATATCTACCAACAACTCTTCAGCTATACGCGTCATCTTAGCTTCGGTATAACGCATAGCAGCCGGCGGATCTCCGTCCATTGACCCGAAGTTTCCTTGTCCGTCAATCAGAAGATAGCGCATGGCCCACGGTTGGGCCATCCTTACCATGCTGTCATAAATTGCCGCATCGCCGTGAGGATGGAAGTCGCCCATCACTGCACCGACTACATTTGCACTCTTGCGGTGTTTTGCCCCAGATCTTAGACCATCCCGATTCATAGTAAACAAAATCCGGCGATGAACAGGTTTTAGTCCGTCTCTGACATCAGGCAGCGCCCGGGATACAATTACGCTCATTGAATAGGTGAGATAGCTCTCCTCCATAACACTCTCGACCGTACGAAGCTCAACACTTCTTGAGTAATCAGAGGCTGAGGTGTCAACCAGTTCGCCCTGCAAACTCTCGATTGGCTCTTCTGGTTGATTGGACGGCTTACCTTGATTCATACGTCTAGATCCTTAACAAATTTGGCGCGCGACTGAATAAAGCTTTTACGCAGATCAACTTCAGTACCCATAAGCTTGTTAAATATGGCGTCGGCTTTTTCCGCGTCTTCCACATGAACTTTGATGAGCACCCGCTGCTCCGGGTTCATAGTTGTTTCAAACAGCTGGGTGGCATCCATTTCGCCCAAACCTTTATATCGCTTAAGCTCAGAAAAGCCGGCTTGTTTAATCCGCTCGGTTGTTGCGTCCTCAGACGTCTGTCCGGCTTTCTGGCGGGCTGTTATCTCAGTATCGATAATTTCATTTAACTCTTCGTCACTATAGGCATAGACGTTTTCTTTGCTGCCTGAACGCACTAGCTCGTAAAGCGGAGGCTTAGCTAGATATAAGTGCCCTTCATCAATCACCGGTTTCATAAAACGAAAGAAAAAGGTCATCAGAAGGGTTGAAATATGCGCACCATCAACATCGGCATCGGTCATAATAATGACCCGACCGTAGCGTAAGCCGCGCACATCAAACGACTCTTCAATGCCAACACCTAAAGCTTTGATTAAACTCAAAATTTCATTATTGGCCAGCATCTTGTCAAGCCGGGCACGTTCCACGTTTAGCACCTTACCGCGCAGCGGTAAAATAGCTTGGGTTTTACTATCACGGCCCGATTTAGCTGACCCGCCTGCCGAATCACCCTCTACCAGAAACAACTCTGAATCACCGGGATCCTTACTAGAGCAATCTGCCAGCTTACCGGGCATACTAGCCCCGTCAAGTATGCCCTTGCGAATAATGTTTTCCCGGGCCGCCCGAGCTGCTTTACGGGCACGGGCAGCTAGCAACGCCTTGCCTACTATCTTGCGCGCAATTGCCGGATGTTCCTCGAAGTAATAATTTAAGTATTCGTTTAAAACCGCCTCGACATAACCTCTAACTTCCGGATTGCCTAGCTTGTTTTTGGTCTGACCCTCGAATTGGGGATCAGGCAGCTTTACTAACACGATCGCGGTTAGTCCTTCCCGGGTATCCTCGCCGCTTAAATTTTCTTCTTTTTCTTTGAGCAAACCCTGCTTGCGGGCATAGTCATTAATTACCCTTGTCAGAGCCGCCCTAAAACCAGTCAGATGTGTTCCGCCGTCCGGATTAAGTACATTATTGGCAAAAGTCTTAATCGTCTCGGTATAGGCATCGGTGTATTGCAGAGCGACTTCAACTTGGGTATCCTCAAGCGTCCTATCGACATAGAAAATGTCTTCATCCAGCACGTCTTTGCCAATATTCAGATGTTTGACATAGCTTTGGATACCACCTTCGAAGTAGAAGCTGTACCTGTGACCGGAAACTTCATCAGCTATAGAGGTATGCACGCCTTTAGTAAGGTAGGCAGCATGCCGCAGACGATCAAGAATGGTGTCATAACTAAAACTAATAGTTTCTTTAAATATCTCCTGATCGGGATAGAATGTGATCTCAGTACCGGTCTGTTGGCTCTCACCCGTAACCTTGAGGTCCCCTAAGGGTGCACCTCGTTCATAAGTCTGCTCATATATCTTGCCGTCGCGGTATACCCGAACAATTAATTTAGCCGATAGTGCATTAACCACACTTACACCGACACCGTGCAGCCCACCTGAAACCTTATATCCGCCTCCCCCGAACTTACCGCCGGCATGAAGAACAGTTAAAACCGTTTCAACAGTGCTCTTGCCGGTTTTCGGATGGATATCGGTTGGAATACCGCGACCGTTATCTATGACACGTATGCCACCATCGGCTTGCATGGTCACTGAAACTGAGGTCGCGTAACCGGCCAAAGCCTCGTCAATGGCATTATCGATAATTTCCCAGACCAAATGATGCAGCCCCTCGGCCCCTGTGCCGCCTATATACATTCCCGGTCTTTTACGAACCGGTTCCAGACCCTCTAAGACTGTGATCTGTTCTGCTGAATAATCACTTTTGTTGGCCAACTTTAATCACTCTCTTCTTTATATCCGTATCAAGAAATGGATTTTTCCCTCTTAGCTATATTATATCTTATGTAACAGATATATACAACGGTTTTGCACTCACTCGTTAAGCCATGGATTTTTTGCTCATGTAAGAGTTAAATTAATATACTGCGGATTTATCAAGCATTTACATAGCTGAGCGCATAACTACCTTAGAGAATTGTATAAGATTGATTTAGGTAAGACATTAAGTCTTTGTAGTTGTCTTCGTTTAGTTGTATCCATGACATCCTTATGTTTAAATCACTAAGGGAAACAAAAATATGTTTGAGAAGCTTTTATCCAACCTACCGAGTAACCCTAGATTAGTTAAAGAGATGGGGTTTTACGCCAAGCGAATGCGCCAAGAACAATCGCTTAGGCGACTTGGATTAGTATTCGTTGTTCTTGCATTTTTTGTACAGTTTTTTGCAGTTATAAGCCCACCGCAACCCAGCCTGGCGGCGTCTACCAATGACATGATTAACGGTGGGTTTTCTTCTATAGCCGAGTTGACTGCAGACTGCAAAGCCAATATTAGATTTTATGCAACCGTGCTTGACTACTACGGCATCAGCTGCGCAAACTTGGCGGGCGGCCGAACGGTTTCGCTAGTGTCAACCAGCTATAACAAGAGGCTGTTCTCAATGGGCTGGAACCCGCAAGGCACAGTTAATCAGGCCACTGGTAAGCCGACCGATGAGCAGCCGGTGGAAATCCCCCATGTCTACAACCAGCCAAATGGCGGAACACTTTATTGGCGCTACCTTTGGTCATGGGACACTTACAGCTACTCAACCTACGAAGCCGTAAAGGTTACCAGCTCTCTTACAGGAAGGACATACTATATCCTCTACACCTGCGGTAATCTGGTATCGATAGGCTTGCCTACACCTTATACCCCACATACTCCACCAACTATGGTAACAACTACTGCGCCTACTCCTACGATAAAACCTGCGCCTACTCCTACGATAAAACCTGCGCCGGTCCTCAAACCTCAACCATCACCCCAACCTTGCCCGTATAACAGCTCGCTGAACCTTACCTCTCCCGCCTGTAAACCTTGTGCTGACAGCCTGAGTAGTACGGATACGGTTGCTTGCATCCAGTACAGTAAGACAGCAAGCGACATCACACAGAACCTAGCTAATGCTAACGGGCAAACTGCACACGCCGGCGATACTATCGTATATAACTTAACGGCATATAATAGCGGCCAAGCGGCAGTCGATAATTTTGTCATGCAAGATGACTTGTCTTATGTACTGGATTACGCCAACGTAGTCAGTGACGGAGGCGGACAGATCAATCAGAACGATATCATCTCATGGCCCGCTGTAAATATTTCTCCGGCGGCTTCAGAAACACACAAGATTATTGTTGTAGTCAAAAACCCCATACCGAACACTCCTCCAAGCAGCTCAGATCCTGAGTTATTCGATCATATGATGACCAACATATACGGTAATACGGTAAACATTAACCTGCCCCAGAGTCCAGTTTCAACAGTTGTAACAGCTGCGCAAGCATTACCTAACACGGGACCCGGCGATAGCCTGATTATTGCCGCGGTTATAGTCATGATAGCTGGCTACTTTTTGGCCCGTGCAAGACTTCTAAGCCTAGAAGGCAGTCTTGCAATTGAAGATAATAACGGAGGGGTTATTTAAAAAATGAGCGAGAAAGCACCGAATTTAGAAAGCCTTAACACGCTAGCTGAATCATCAACCAACTCAAACCCCGTGGCCGAAACTCAAACAAGCTCTGAAGCAGTGGACTCAATCGATATTGAATCGGTGCGCAGTGTGATCAAGCAGGAAGCCAGCACTAACCGACTTGAGCTGCCGGTGGATGAAAGCAGTGAGGGCAAAGACTATACCTTTAACGACCGCGAGACTAAAAAACTTACTCTAAAAACCGAGCTAGGGCACATTCGTACTCAACTGCCATTGTCAGAACAGCTACTGAGCCGGACGATCCACCAACCGACGATTCGCCGGATTAGCGATGTCAGTGCTAAAACAATTACCCGACCGATAGGTTTGCTCGGTGGAGGAATCTTGGCCTTCGTAGGATCATTACTCTATCTGTTGTTTAGCAAATACATCGGCATAAAATATAACTATTTTGTATTCCTGTTACTGTTTGTATTTGGCTATATAGTGGCAACGATTTGTGAATTTCTAATCAAAGCCTTAAATCCTTAAGCACTATCCCTTTTATGATTCAGCCGGTTTAAGCGTCTGAAAATTGCCTTCCTTGTCAATATAAATAGTGTCGTCGTGCTGAAGCTCCTTCAGGGCCAGGCTCTCGTCTACCGCAAGCTGCGGTTTAACCGGATTAGCCGACACGTCCTTTGGGCGCAAGTTGACCTCAAGTTCGCGAGCGATGCGCTGAGCTTCGTTTTGGTCTAACATTTCGCTGGATATATTCTCACTGGCAGCATTCGGCTGAGCGTTAGCTTTGGGCAGCGCAACAGCTGACTGTTGAGGAAGTGGATAACTGGTGGGGGGAACCGTAGGCGTATTTGACATTGACTGCGGAGAGAATGAAGCAGCTGGTGACGGCGGAGTACCAAGGGGCGTGCTAGGCAGCTGACGTTTTTTCGTCAACCATTCATCCAGGAATGAACTGCTGTTGGGAGTTGCCACTGGAGCTGGTGTTGGCGACAGCGAAACAGGTGGTCGAGAGGTAAAGTGAGTAGCCGGATTTGGCCAGGGCTCCCCTGGCGGAACGGTAGCCGGTCGAATTGCTCGGGTTTCCATACGGGCAAAGATCTCTTTCTCGACAACACCCCTTGGACGACCGTACTTGGCCGCAGACAGCTGTTTAAGTGCGTCCGCCAGCTTGGGGTTGGGTGTTCCTAATGGTGGCAGCGTAGCCATTGAAAACGGCTGTGTCGGTATTCCATTAATTAAAGTGCGAACAATTGTATTGAAATTGGGTACCCTAAGTAAATCTTCTGCGTCAAATACCGGCTGGAAGTAACGGGCTAAACTTTCTACATCATTCTGTCCAACCCGAAACGATACAATGGTACCCATGTTGCCAAAAACCGAATCTCTGACATCCTCGGTTAGTTGGGTCGTGAATTGGTTAGCCACAATTAAATTTAGGTGATACTTACGAGCCTCACTCATGATCGTGGCAAAACTATCGGTTGAAAAGTTCTGGAACTCATCTACGTAAAGACAGAAATCGATACGGTCATTTTCCGGTATGTTAGCGCGGCTCATGGCGGCAGCCTGGAACTTCATGACAAAAATCATACCGAGCAGGCGAGAGTTTAGTTCACCGGTGCGTCCTTTGCTCAGGTTTACAAGTAATATCTTGCGCTCATCCATTACTTGCCGAAGATCAAACGCACTTTTAGTCTGCCCAATAATGTTACGCATCATTTCATTGCTTAAGAAAGCGCCAAATTTAGAAACAAACCAACTTACAACCTCGCCAAAATCATTGCTACGTTGGGATTGAGGAACTTCTTTTTCCCAGAATTCTATAACAGTCGGATCTGTGACATATTGCAGTTTTTGCCTGACATAGAGTGGATCACGGAACAGTTTCGGAATATCTACAAACGTACCCCCTTGCGGATCGGCCATAATAGTTAAGGCAGCGTTGCGGAACAGATTCTCGTAACGTGGTCCCATAATCCCCTGATGATTAGGATCGTATAGCTTATATAGCATATTCAGAGCTTCCTGAATCAGGAAATCTTTTTGATCAGGAGTTTGAAACTCAAATAGATTGAGTCCCATCGGATAATCCATATCGCCCGGACAAAAATAAATAACATCTTCTACACGCTCACGCGGCACCATTGAAAGCAGTCGTTCGGCTGTGTCACCATGAGGATCCACGAAAGCAAAACCGTTACCCCGTTTCATATCTTGGAACGCCAAATCTTCTAGGAAGGTCGACTTTCCTGTACCGGTCTGCCCCACAACATAAACGTGACGCTGGCGGTCAGCCAAACTCAAGCGAATTGGCTTCTTGGCACCCCTAAATAAGTTATATCCAAGCAGTAAGCCATCTTCGGGTACATCTCGCGGCCCATCGACCTGTTTAGAGTTCTGGCGAGACAGCTGAGAGGTTGGGATGTTACGTTGATCCGGGAAATGAAAAATCGTCGCTAGCTCAGTTGCGTTAAGTATCATGTGGCGGCGCTCCTGGGGGAAAATACGTAACACAAAGTCGGTGGTTAACTTATCTATATCTTTAGTTGGAACATATTTAAACCCGTTCTTGCCTGGAGCATCGTAGACCGAGAAACTAGCTACAATATTGCCTAAGATAGCCTGTGAGCGCTGCGAAAGATTAGACGACACCACTAAACGAATTAAAACCTCATAGCCGATTTCTCTGGTCTTGGCATCAATAGCATCAAGCGTAGCCTGCTCTAAATTAGTTAGTTCTTTCTTCTTTTCATCTTTATTCTCTTCCGGCGGTTTAGCAAACGCCATAGCAAAGCTTTTGAGCCACGATCCCACAATCTGACCCTTACTTTTGCTCCCACCGGTGCGCTTATTTTCAGCCACACCATGTGAATAAGCCCGCCAGTGATCGTTAGCAGGACGCATTAAAATCTGAATTGCCGCACCGTCTTCTTTAGTCAAGGTCGACAGCGCATTCAAGAGGGCCTGCATGCCGTCGCGTTTACTGTCCTGGTAAGTAGCAATCGGATAAGCAAATGATTGCTTAAGCTGCAACTCGCCGCCCATAGTCCCCGGCAATTTGCCGACTTTATTGAAAATATTATGTTCGCCAACCTCATCAAGCCGAGCCGAAGGATAGGCGCTAACAACTGCTTGTTTGACCACCTCAACCATCGCAACCGGAACTGCCGCATAAAAATAGACAAACCCTTGACTGCCTATAATTTCAAAAGCAAAGTGACGCTGCCCGTATATCTTTGACTTAAAACCGGTCTTAACTGTACTTGAAATGATATTGTAGATAGTCTGAGCCTTAGATATCGTCTCCTCGATCACATCCCTTGTGTCCCGCCCGTTACCTTCAATATCTTCACTCGGAGGGGGCAGATGGATAAACAGTGGGACCATCTTAAGACCGCGCTCATAGCTTTTTTGCTCCCTAAAGACATTGCGGGTTTGGATAAAAAATATCGTCGCCATAATGGCTATGACAACAATGAAAATGCTTACCCAAATGAGTGTAGTCATAATATTTACGTTAAATTAACGTTTTTTTGATACCTTTTCTGCAAATATTCATTTTTAAGAAGAGCTAGCTGACGCGCCCTTTCGTATGGATCACCACGTGTGTGTTGAATAATCTCACGGATGTTGTTGATCCATTCCTTTTCGATCAGATCCACATCATCGGCAATTACCGGCGCGTTCACAATCGGCTCTGAAACATCACCCGGTTTGTTGACTAGCTGAGGCGGCTGTACAACGCCAGTCGCATCCGCTGGTGTAGATGCTTGCAGAACCGACGCTCCGTCATCATTCACCGATGGTAAACTAGGCATTGGCGTGTTTGACTGAGGCTCCATGCCTATATTATACAATCTTGTCTGTTTGGATGTTACACAGTTGTTTTGATTTTACCGACACGAGTGTAGTAAAAGTAAGCCACTAGGCTCAGTAGGATAACAGCCAAAACATCAAAACCGGATAACTGACCCATCGCCTTTAGGACCATCAACAAGAAGATGGCTAGACTGACAGTTGCTAAAACCCAGCGTCGTGTATGGTTAAGCAAACCAATGCTTTTAAGTAGCCAGGCGGCGAATCGACAGATTACGTAAATCGTAGCTCCCAACAACACGAAGCCTAAGGTAAGAAATATAGGTGAAAGCCGATGCGGATCGCTCAATATAAAAAACAACCCGTCACCCAAGAATAAAACGGCTGTTAAAAGTACTTTGTTTGTTGAGGCGGCTTTCAGTAATAACACGTTTATATAAGTAGTCTAATTAGGCGTTAATCCTGGAGCCTAGGTGATAAAACCGCTCTTTTAAAAATAATTGTTAAGCACTTATCACCTATGGCGTTGACTGACCGCTCAAACCGCTGTTAATGGCGATCCAAGCGACGCTACTCTCCCTCTTAAATGGGTTGAGATTTAGTTGTAAGTTGTATTTTTGTTTTTATACTTACGATTATACAAATTACCATGCGAATAGGTATCTGTCAAGACATACAGACATACAGGCACATACACAGGCACACTGCTCAGGCTTTTTGTGCTATCTTGTTACCATTTCCATCCAGTGTGATATAGACATGATACGTCTGCAGACTCGTCAAATAAATCCCTTGGTTATCTTTTTCAGAAATGTCCGCTAAAAGTTACGGGCTTGCTATAAAATTCTGACAGAAAAGGTCAGCGATGCTTCTTTGGCTATTAAGTTATACACAGCCTGCCAAACATTAAGCATAATGAATATTGACGGCTTATTTCTAAGGATATATATTGGTCTTAGCACTTGAATAAAAAAAGTGCTCAAAAACAAAAAGCAACCTGTAACAACGGCTTCTCGCAAGCCGTTGTTCCATAGCAACCAACAAAAGCCTCAACTAAAAACAACACTTTAAAAACGCCCCGCTTCCAAGGCCAACGGGGTGTTTTAGTTTGATAAAACCAAAGGCTCTTCGTTGACCCTATAGACCCTATCTGTTAAAATCCAGAATATATTAAGCTTAAAGGAGATTAATATAGCCAAGTTCACCCGCCTGAATGACCAAATTCAGGCATCGGAACTAAGAGTTATTGACGAGAACGGAGGGCAGCTCGGAATCCTCAGCAAGCAAGAAGCTCTGGCCTTAGCGCGTGCTAAAGAATTAGACCTAGTAGAAGTTTCACCAGAAGCGCGGCCACCAGTAGCCCGCATCGTAAACTGGGGTAAGTACAACTACCGACGCACCAAGCAACAACAAAAGAACCGTAAATCTACAAAGTCAACTGAGCTAAAACAAATGCGCTTTGGCTTGAAGATTGGAGAGCATGATTTAGCAATCAAGCTCGGCAAGGTCAATAAGTTTCTAGAATCCGGGCATAAGGTCAAACTTATTATTGTCTATCGCGGACGCGAACAGGCGCACAAAGAACTTGGATTTAAGCTGGCAGAGAAAGTCATAGCCGACTTTGCAGACCGTACGATTGTTGAGCAACCCCCACAACTAGCCGGCCGTCAATTAAGCTTTGTGCTTAGAAGCACAGGTCACAGCAAACAAGTTATTAACGCAACTATCGGAGAAGCAAATGCCTAAACTTAAAACTCATAGCGGCACTAAGGATCGCGTCAGAATATCTAAAAACGGCAAAGTTCGGGTAGGACACCCGAACATGAATCACTTTTTAGGTAAAAAAAGTGGCAGCCGAAAGCGAAGCCTGAGGGGTCTTAAGACGCGCCAAGGTTCAATCGCTAAAAATGTTAAGCGCTCACTAGGAATTTAAGGAGTTATTTATGCGAGTTAAACGTGGAGTCGCCACTCACAAAAAACATCATAAAATTAGAAAAGCTACTCGAGGCTATACACATGCTAACAGAGTAAGCATAAAGCGTGGCAAGCAGGCCGTCACAAAGTCTTTGCAATACGCAACACGAGATCGCAAAACTAAAAAACGTACTTTTAGGCAGCTCTGGAATGCGCGCATAAATGCGGGCGCAAGATTAAACGGAACTACCTATTCGAAATTTATAGCTAGTCTTAAGCAAGCTAACATTACCTTGGACCGCAAAATATTAGCAGAACTGGCAGTCAATGAACCAAAAGTTTTTGCTGAACTGGTTAAGACTGCCGAAGCTAAGAAAAGCTAAGCTATCTAAAAGCCAGACTATCCATAAGCCGGGTTCTGTTTTATTCGGCCATCTATCTAGTCCTGAAGTTGCCCTCAGGATCAAGCGGATTAAATGATGAATCCATCTGAGCGGGACACTTAAGGCTTTAGGCCTTTAGAATCCATCTCCTTGCAGCGAACAGGGTTTACCAATCCATATGTGCATCACTGCATTATGTTGCGGGCTCTTACCCCGCTCTTTTCACCCTTACCTTTTTTAAGGCGGTATTGTTTCTGTGGCACTTTCCCTAGGCTTACGCCCGGTCGCCGTTAGCGACTGTCCTTCCCTTTGCTGCCCGGACTTTCCTCATGCACTTTAAGTTGCATGCGACCGATCGATAATCTGGCTTAATTATTATAGCAAAAGCTAACCATTGATACCTAGAGCCTCATCAAGCGCCCGATTAACTGCAGCATCAGCTAATTTATTAAGTTCACGCGGAACGTGTGTAAAGCTAACTCTCTTAAATTCGCCTACCAGATCTAGTATCGCACTATGGATGGGCCACAAATCACGGTTACGAACCTTATAAACTCCGCGCATTTGATTAACGACCAAGAGGCTGTCCATCAAAACATCGACTACCTGAGCTTGCCGCTGCTTAGCGGCTTCTAAACCTAGTTTTAGCGCTGTATACTCTGCCTGATTATTGGTGGTAATGCCAAGATACACCCCCTTATCCTCAAGGATCTTATCGTCTTCATCCAACAACACATAGCCGCTGGCGCTTGGACCAGGATTGCCCCGAGAACCGCCATCAGCATAAAGCTTTATTCGGGATAGACGCTCATTGCTATTATTTGACCATTCATCAATCGGCTCACCGGCTTTAACCAAGCCATCAATGGCCTCCGCCAGACGACGGTCTTTATCTGTTATATGGTTGCTTTGAGCATGTGTCGATAGCCATATCTTTACAACATTCCATTCATTTTCCCATCTAGGATAATGCTTTTGTGTCTCAGCTACCAGAGAAACTTGCGACATGAAGTCGAAAGCCTCCTTAAAATTAATAAAATTGAACTGCTTATATAGTCCGTGTTTGGTTTCTTGCCACATTATCTATCCATACTAACCTATTTTGCTCGTGTAAGCTCGGTCAGCAAAGTTATCTTTCCGGGTATTTCAATTCAGCCTAAGGTTTATTATGTAGAAATCAGGACACAAAATGATCAAGCAATCGTTCTAAGTTTTGTATAAGTTGATCACAAGCAGAACGCCGTCCTCTTCAAACACTGGGGCGGTATAACCCACAGTCTAATAATACCAATATAGGCTCATTAAAATTGAGAACTTGCACTAAATCTCAAATGGTCGGGGTGACAGGGATCGAACCTGCGACCTCACGGCCCCCAGCCGTACGCGCTACCGCTGCGCTACACCCCGGATCCTCTATACCAGTCTAACAAAAATAGTCGGGTCGCCGAGCTGATTAACCTGAGATGTCCCAGGTGGGTGCCCGCAGGCACCGGCCACAACCGGTACAGTATGAGGCTCCCAAATAAATAGTATTCAGATAATCATTACCCGGCTGAAGGGTGCTTACACTCTTCGAACCCGACCTCATTGTATTGTATAACTTTAGAGTGCTATCACGAAGTTATATACCGACTGCTCGATACTGCCTATCCCGTTTGCCACCCCAGGTAACTGGAATAAGATTAACAAAATAACTAGCAGAAACAAAAAACCCATTGACTCAATCCTCTCCATTACCCGACGAACTGATTCCGGAGCCAGTGCATAAACCGCTCTGGATCCGTCGAGCGGCGGAATTGGAATCAGGTTAAAGACCATCAGTATTACATTTATTTGAATGAATAACAGCAGAAATGTCGCCACCTGCAAATTCCCACTAGCCAAATGAATTAATATTGATCCTATTATTGCTAAAACAAAATTGGTTACTGGACCGGCTAACCCCACCAATGCAGCCCCGTAATCTCCAAATTTGACCCTTGATGGGTTAAACGGTACAGGTTTGGCGGCCATAATAGGAGTCTGACCTAAAATTACTAGGAGTAGCGGTAATAAGATGGTCGCAACAACGTCAATGTGTTTGAGAGGATTTAGTGTTATGCGGCCCATATCTGCTGCCGTAGTGTCGCCTAAAGCTCTAGCTGTAACACCGTGCATTACCTCGTGAATCACCATACTTATAAGTAAAGCAATCAGAAAATATCCGATTTCTAGTGGTGTTAGGTTGCCAAACATCTCATCCAAGTATACCCTAGATTCTGCCTAAACATATTGACGTTTGATCTGTTTTTAGGTTAAAATTACGGTTGACTTTGGAGAAGGAACGTCATGCAAAAATGCGAACTAACCGGCAAAGGCAAACAATACGGCAATAATGTCAGCTTTTCTCAGCGCCACACCAAACGTGTCTGGAAGCCTAACCTGCAAACTAAAACCGTTGTTATAAGCGGTAAAAGCGTGAGCATGAAGCTTAGCACACAAGCGATCAGAACCCTCAAGAAAAAGAACCTGCTAGCTTAAATTTTACGTTGACTGTAGTACTGCTAGCTGTGTAACATCGCTGAAATCACTGGGTTTCACCCGCAATTTAGGCAAAGTCTCTTTCGCCTCGAGGCCTAGCTCTTTTAGTGCAACTTCTAGCGGCAATAACGGAACCGGTAACTTAAGTGATTTATCTTCGAAGCTGGTCGGAACCACTAGTTTCGGCTCAAGTGCTTTAATAATCGATAGCGCCCCTTGAGGGTCAAGCGTATAACCATGTCCGCCAATCGGAATAATCAGGACGTCGATCAGTCCAATGGCTTCAAGCTGATCATCACTAAGTTCCGGATAAATATGGCCCGTCAAAAGCACGCTAATATCGCCACTAACCACCTTATACATAACCGCATTGTAGGTACCAGGCTCATCACTGTGAGCGCGGGCAGCAATCCCCACAATCGAGATATCGGCAACTTCATACTCTCCAGAGCTGTCTAGCGTCAGCCTGGCCTTGACCGAAGTATTTTTGGTTATATTAGAAGTAAATAAAGCAACATCTTCGTTTTTTAAAATGCTCGTCTTACCAAGCTCAGATAAATTATCGTCAATCACCAAACGTGTCGTTTGGACATTTAAACTAATACAATTGGCTCCATAAAATTGGATGTCCACGTTTTACTCCTCTTCTAATTTTTTAGTCGTTCACCCCGATCAAGCACGACTTGTTTTTTAGCGTTCATGATCCGGGTTACAAATCGATCCCTTATTTGGTTACGATAGGCAAAATCATCTGGACGCAAAACAGTATAGCTAATTTCTTTGCCCTCTTCAGCTTCAAGATTTGTAATGTATTTGTCGACAGCATTTTTGTTCACATTACCTACAATTAAGACGTCCACTGGCGCACTGGTGTCCCTTGTTAACTGACCGGTAAAAACCACTAAATCAACATGTCCCATAGATTTAAACTCCTCTTCAATCCCACTAGCAGTTGCTTCCTCATTTTGATTAGAAGATGTTTTACTTCCGCCAAAAATTTCTAGCAATGGTCCGTAAAACTCATATTTCTGATTAACTTCGTAATAGAGTTTATTGTTCGTTGTGTCAGAAGTAATGATTCCGACGTTCAGTAAGTTGGACAATTCGCGACGGACAGAATTGATTTGCTCGTCAATCTTACGCGTGATCTCACGCACATAAAACGCACGATCCGGATTGCCATAAAACAATTTTAGCAATTTTACCCGAGTTTTAGACCCAAAGAGTTGTTCGATCATGATTTCTATTGTAGCAGCACTTTATTTAAGCCGTACCGCTTTTGTTCAAAAATGTTGTAATTAACGCTTCTACTGCAGCGACATTAACTGGGGTGGGATACCATTGAATACTTTTGTTGCGTTTCAACCAAGTTTGCTGACGTTTAGCCAGTTCGAGTGTATCTTTAATTATGCGTTCCGTGGTTATCGCAAGCGCTTGTGTACCCGCAAAATATTCCTTCCATTCGCTATAGCCAATACCTTTTAAGCCTTCGCATCCCCATCCATATTCGTGAACTAGACCCGCTACTTCTTCCATTAACCCATCCTCCAGCATTCGCTGCACTCTTTCGCAAATAGTCAGCTGCAATTGAGTCTTCTCTGCCCAAAGACCAACTATTAATGTATTTGGTCTGATATGTCCTTTGGTAGCAATACCACCGTTAGTTTCAATTGCCCGAATGATTCGCCTCTTATTGCGTATATCTATAGCCGATAGATCAATTCCCTTTTTCTTAGCTTCGGCCAATAAACTCTCGAGACTCTGCTGGTTTAGTCGCCGGCGTTCATATTGATCACCTGCAGGCAAGAAGCTGAAATTAAAAAGAACACTGTCGACATATAAGCCGGTGCCCCCGACTAGTATAGGCAAGCGACCCCTCTCCATAACCGCAGCAATCTCATCCTCGGCCAAGACCTTATAGGCAGCTGCCGAGAAATCTTCTTCTGGATTTATGATGTCGATCAGGTGGTGCGGAACCAACTTCCGCAAATTCTGAGACGGTTTGGCCGTACCAATGTCTAGCCCTCTCCTTACTAGCCATGAATCCGCACTAATAATTTCACCGTTAAATTTGAGCGCAATATCAACGGCTAATCCAGTTTTACCGCTTGCAGTTGGACCAACTATTGCAACTAAAGGTCTGGTAGTATTTGTTCGGGCCACCATATCAGTTTCTCTATTGGCGCACGCTGTCTGACTATGACAACGCCCTCTTTCTCTAGTGCAACCTTATGTGCTTTTCTTCCGCCTGGATAGCCACGCGCAAGATACCCGTGGCGGTTTACTACTCTTTGCCACGGCAAAACCGGATCGCCATAATGTGCAATGCCCCCAACAATTCTTGCAGACCTAGGACTTCCGGCAAGAGCGGCAATTTGCCCGTAAGTCATTAACCGACCCTCCGGGATCGAACTGACAAGCATATACACTTCTTTTCGAAAGTTTACCGGATTATCCATAGCTACAGCGAGGTATGCGTAACTCTCGATCTAGCTTCGTGCGCAACTGTCGTTAGGAATTCATCGACCAATAAAGACTCCTTGCGCTCTTGAACGACCATGTCTGAACGAATGCGCGGCAGCACTTTGTGGCTTTCAACTTCTTTTGGGCCAATTACCACTACATAAGGTATCTTTAGTATTTCCGCTTGACGAATTTTTTTACTAACCGATTCACTGGCAGCATCAATGCTACACCTTAAATCCAGTTTTTTGGCCTCTTCTTCAATCTGATTAGCGAAACTTATGATTGGCTCAGCATCATTAAGCGTTAGGATTCGTATCTGCTCTGGCGCTAACCAAACCGGAAACTTACCAGAAGTGTGTTCAATATAAACGCTTAGGAAGCGCTCAATTGAACCAAGAATCGCTTTATGAATCATTACCGGCCGCTTCAAAGATCCGTCACGATCAACATATTCAAGATTAAAGCGCTCAGGTTGGACGTAATCAAGCTGGATGGTAGCACATTGCCATTTTCTGCCTAATGCATCACGCACATGGATATCTATTTTAGGGCCATAAAAAGCTGCTTCTCCTTTAACTAGCTGATAGTCCAAAGTTTCTTCTTTGGCAATTTTTTCAATTGCCGTCTCTGCTTCTCGCCAGAGCTTTTTATCTCCAAGATACCTATCACTATCATCTCTAAATGACAAATCTACTGAAAGTGGCATGCCTAACACCAGATACATTTGTTTAACCATTGAAATGATTGATCGAAATTCTGACTCCACTTGATCGGTGCGGACAAAGGCGTGTGAATCATCTTGAGTAAGTGCCCGAACTCTTGAAAGACCGTGCAATTCGCCACTTTTTTCGTCTCGATACAAAGTAGTCGTTTCCATGTAACGCTTGGGCAGGTCACGATAACTACGAGGGCGTGACGCATAAATTTGTGCGACATGTGGGCAATTCATTGGTTTAAGCATGAATGTATCATCTGACTCAACACTGTTAACCTCAAACCTCTCGGGGTATTTATCGTAATGACCCGACCGTTTATATAGCTCAATTCTTGTAATGTGTGGCGTCCAGACTGCTTCATAGCCCCCATCTCGCTGCAATTCTTCAGAAAAGGCAATCAGTTGATTCCTTAATACCGTACCTCTCGGCGTAAATAACGGGAGACCTGGCCCCACTAAATCTGATATAACGAATAGGTCCAGCTCTTGTCCCAATTTGCGATGATCAACTAGTTTGGCCTTCGCTTGATTTTCTAGATAACTTTTAAGTTCTTCTTGGGTTGAAAACGCTACACCATAAACCCGCTGAAGCTGATCTTTATTGATGTCCCCGCGCCAATAAGCGCCGCTTACTCTTAGCAACTTAAATGCTCCCACCTTACCGGATGAAGCAACATGAGGACCGCGACAAAGGTCAACAAAATCTCCACTTTTATAAAACGACACACGATCGACCTTTGAAGGACCCGATCCTGCAACTCCTATTTCCGCAAAATTCAAATCCTTAATAGCGGTTGTGCCTGCTCGCTGAAGATCGTTAAGCAGCTCTTCCTTATATGGCTGGTGGACTTCCCTTGCCCAGGCGATCGCATCATTAATTGGCAGGTTATATTGTTCAAACGGAACGTCTTGACTTATAACATCCTCCATGCCTGCTTCTATATTTTTAAGATCTATCTCAGCAAGGGTAACTCCCGGAATCTTTAGGTCGTAATAAAAACCATCCTCAGTAGTTGGACCAACCCCAAACTGAGCATCTGGCCATAATTTGGTAACTGATGCGGCAAGAATATGTGCTAGGCTGTGACGCATCGCTGTTAAATCGTCTTGATTTGCCATTTATGTAACTGTAGCAAAACTTAGGCTCAAAACAAAAAGTCGGTTGAATGATCTCGCAACTTCATTCAACCGACTCACTCATTGCTTTTTTGAGCGGAAAAACATTCTCGTCAAAACTTCACCTGTGGAGGTAATCATAGCAAGGTTGGTACTATATGGCTAGCCTATTTTTGCTGTATTTTACACACTCCACAGTGTGGAAAACTAATCTTTATATATACCATATATGAAATAACAACCATATATCATATAAATAAAGCTCCCGACCTAAGATTGGGAGCTGTAAAAATGTTAGAGTGTTGGTGGGCGATATAGGACTCGAACCTATGAACCTCTCCCACGTCAAGGGAGCGCTCTAGCCAACTGAGCTAATCGCCCATTGATTAGGGCATTTTTAATACAATCGTAACTATAACATCCGTATAATATCCAAGCAATTGTATAACATAAGTCACTTGACAGCAGGGCTAGTATCGGATAACATTTCCAGGTTAAACGGAGCAGCAGTGGAGTTTTGAGTACCACTCAAGCTAGTGTCCTTGGTTCCTTTCAACTGTTTTATGAAGATTTAGGTTCCAAGCCGACAAATCGAATTCGTCGCCCGAGATAATAAGCGCCTTGGGCAAAAAGAGTCAGACAGCAAAAATCTGGCTCTTTTTGTATCTATAAGCCTGTCCTTTTTAACTGCCATATGACAATATATTGTCATGGTTTGTATTTACTGCAGCGGTATAACTCGGGTTATAAACTCGAGACCGCAACTCCGTAACAATCAAGTCTGGCGAAGACGTTTTTGCCCAATATGCCAAGCAATATTTACGACTTTCGAACAGGCAGACTTAGCTAACAATTGGACAGTCAAAGCTCCTTCTGGTAAACCAAGCGGCTTTATGGAAGAAAAACTTTTCTTAAGTATTTATGAAAGCCTGAGACATAGACCAACAGCCCTGCCCGATGCCATAAATCTTACGAAAACAGTTATCCAAAGAATAAATCAATCAGCGAAACATGGGGTCATTGATGCAAAGTTAATATCTAAGGTAACCCTAGTTTGTCTTAACCGTTTCGATAAAGTTGCCAGCACTCACTACCAGGCATTTCACGATCTCTAAGTATGCTCGACATGGCTGGGGTCGGCTTCAGAACTAATGACATTACCTGCAACTGTTACAGTAGCCTTTTCGGTTACATCGAACTTGCTCAAGTAGCGCTTAAACATTAGCCTGGTTTGCGAGTTAAACGCTGCTAAGGCCTGGAATACGATGCTAGTAAAAGGAGCTAGAACCCACTGCAAAACCATAAGTAACGATCGGTGCCGCCGATAACGTGATGGTCTTGGGGGTAGAGTTACGATACACACATAAACCGAAGCTAGTAGCCCAATTAGCCCGATTTTTTGAATCCGACTGACGATTAAGGGTATTTCGTTCGCAGCAAAACTTTGAGGAGAAATGAGCGGCGGAATAAAAGCGGCTCCGAATACTAGTATGGTTCCGGTCGCCCAAGTAACATGTCCTTCTAAAAGATTGGCCCATTTAGCTATGAGACCAGTTTTAGGTACGCTATTTTTATGAAAAAACCCTTTATCTGCAACATAAGCCACATCAGAAACCCCGTACGTCCACCGTCTTAATTGGATAAACTGGGCTTTGATTGTCCTAATGTATCCATCGGCCAGCACAGCATCCTGGTAAACTGGGATACTAATAGGATAGACTCTGTAGTCACCGTTAAAATGAAAATAGCTTCGCCAAAAATGATGACCGTCTTCGACAATCGTCCGTACGCTCCAGAAATTCATGTCGATTAAAGCTCGCATTGATTGAGCGTGGGCTGAAAAATTACGCGTACGATGAGGCCTCGTTGTACCAACGATATAAAAAATAGTGTTTCCGGTTGCAATAACACGCATCATGGTCGGTGCATCCCAAATATTGTTAGTAAACATCGGCAACGGCTGATAGGATGCCCGTAGGGGGTCAGGAACGCTGCAGTATGCATAGCTAACTGCAAGAAAGTAGCGTTTATCTGGACGATTGTCTGCATCAAGGGTAGTTACAATCACCGTCTTTGGATCAATCTGTTTATCCTCAAGGTAAGACTTAAGGTAACGCCCGGCGCAGCTAATATTGCTACCCTTTCCTACTATTTCTCCGGGTACATTTGCGGGATGCTTAACTGCAAACATATCTAGGAAGTAGTGCCGGTAATCATTAACAAGGTTAAGCACTCGAGCTTCAGCCTCCACGCCTGCCCTACCCTCATAAGCCATCACCAAAATTACTTTTTTATTATCATGCTGGCCGTCAACAATTGATTTTATTGTGGGCTCTAATATTTCCCGGTTCTCGTTAACAGATGCAATGATCACGGCATGGATTAGCTCAGACGGTCGATAGTGATTGGAGGCTGTCTTCCGGCGCTCAATGTTTCGCACATGCCATAACGGACGCTTAACTCCGCCCCCCTTTCCTAGCTCTCCTTTCTCTATGTCGTCAACTAATGCTGGCCAGTCAAGCCGCATTTGTTGTCGCATGTGCATATAGCCCTCCAGGCCGGCTATACTAAAACCAACGGATCGGACAAAATAAATTATTAGGTACACTAGAATAAAAAAAACTGCTGCTGTGATGTTTATGAAGCTGAGGATGATTGGCATGAGTAATAACAGCCAACTTAAGGCTCCTGGTAGTATCTCAAAGAAGCGATAGTGACCATGCCTCTCGGACTCATAAGGAATTTCTATGTCTGTCATCTTAGTGAAGGACCAGCAAAGAATTGCTGACGATTACATCTAGGATAGTTAACAAAATACCGAGCGATAAAATGCCAACAGCTAAATTTCGATTTATGGAGTACGTACGAATGCTTAAAACTACGTTAATTCCCACAATTAACAGAGCAAATACACCAAACGCAATCATATCGCTTATGCCACCGGTACTAAATGCGTTCACGCCTAAGCTGCTGCGATACTGCACTATATAGCTGCTATTTTGACTACTAGATATCTTTAAGAATACAAAAACCGCCGTAAACACTGCCAAAAAAATGTTGACAGTTAGTAACAACAATACGAAATGATCGCGAAAATAAGTCCGAGGAGTTGTCATATTACTGGGGTATATTGTACCAGCTTTTGCTATAATTACGGCGTAATATGCCACCTTAGCTCAGTTGGTAGAGCAACACATTCGTAACGTGTAGGTCGTCGGTTCGATCCCGACAGGTGGCTCCACTGGCGGGTGTAGTATAGCGGCATTATATGGCCTTCCCAAGGCCGAGACAGGAGTTCGACTCTCCTCACCCGCACCATCAACACAAAATAGTCATTAAAAACAGGAATTACGCGTTTGACTTGAGTCAGTGAGCCGTTAGGCTCACAATCTATTCTGAAAGGAATAAACTTCCCACGACCTGACGGTCGGGGTATTCACTGCTTCAAAGTAACTTGAGGTTACTTTGCCCTTCATCTTCTTGGCCTTGGTGCTCGATGTAACGTCTTATGATAGCTTCATTAATGCCG
>JAJYZG010000045.1 GCA_021800155.1 bacterium | reverse complement strand
ACCGGGAACGGTGTAAGAAGGAGAGTAGGCAATAGCTTTGACTTAACCAACTATTGTGAGAGAAAACACTAATGCCAGAGCGAACGAGGTTCGTCTGCACAACGGCTCCTTTGATGAGTAACGGCTGGACTACAGCGAATGCAGAGAGAATCCAGGTAGCAGCATGCTCAAAAGAAACAGCAACACACAGCATCGAGGCTTGTACGATCACAACTCCGTAAGACGATGCTACTGCACACTGTAAACACAGCACACCCCTGCAGCCGACTCGTCACATAAGCCGTCAAAAAAAAACTCACAAAATAAATATCAATCATCGCGCACACACTTGACTCAGCAGTATCACATCTTCGGAAGTAGGCTTCTACCCTATGACAGTTAGATATGTCAGACACTAGGCAGGTTAGGTCGGTAGAATAACTAGGCTGATCAGGCCATCCCCAAAAGCATCTTACGCATCTTCCGAAACAAGTCGCCCTGCAGCGGCTTGGTGAGAAAATCTGCTGCCATGTCAACTGTTGGCATGTACTCCACGCTCATATCTCCTGCTTCGATCCTATCTTTAACGAAGAACAGACGAATTCCGAAGTGCCTGGTAGTTGCAGCGGTCGCGATTCCGCGCTCCATCAGGGCAATGGTGGACATGTTGTCCTGGAATATAGTCGAAGGAACCATTTTGATACCTTGTTCTTGTAGAAAATCACGAGTCCAGATCAATTGAGGGAGTGCATCCGATACACCAATTAACTCTGCCTCCGTACTGGACTTGCTGTTAAGCTTCTGTCTCGAAGACTTAGTCCACACCGGCCCCTTACCTACGGTAATAAATGCACCAGTATGCGATTTGAAGTCGGGATGAACAGCAAACGACGCATCACAGTACAGAAATACCTTACAAGGGCTTTCGGCCTTAAGAGTTAATCCGAGTTCTCGTGAACCATTTAAATAGCGCAAGACTCTCCTGAGCTTGTCCATGTCCTGAATGGTTGGTTGCTTAACCCTTGTCGTTAAGAAGGACAATGCAGTTAGCAAATCAGGTCTGGCACGCTTGGACAGATATAAGAGCTTCGCCGTAGTAGAATGAAATTCACTTCGCTCATTATCCGAAAGTATTGGTTTACTTTCATCAACCTTAAACAGGTCACAAGTAGCTGGAGTAGCGACGGAACCACGGATATTGCATTGATCCAGAAGATCTGAGATAAAACCTTCCATGGTCACTTTCACTTCTCCGGCAACATTGAAATCAAGAGTCTGTCCCAGGTAAGAATGAACTTTACCTGTGACAACATTTAATTCTTTGAACTCCGCTTTCAACTCTTGTTCGATCCAGTCAAGTGCTGCAGGATCAACACATGAACAGAATAGATCATCCACATACACAGCTATAGTAATTTGATTACCGTTGTGGATTTTGTTGAAAACACATTTGTCCTTAGAATTAGGTATGAAACCGACACTGATAAGCTTCTTAGCTAAGGTCTCATACCAAAGCTTAGCTGACTCAACGCATCCGTACAGAGCTTTCTCGAGCTTCACCAAGAGATAACCTTGATCGTTGAGGGCCGATGCATAAGATGGTTCAGCTTGCACGAACAGTTGAGCGATAGAAGGATCAACTTTCATGTAAACGTCCTTAACCATCTTCGCATTAAGATATGCAGAACCAACGTCCATGGTCCTGATTTCACGACATTCCCTTGCAGCGATAGCAGCAAGCATATAGAGAGCTGACATCGATACAGTTGGAGATGCAGTCTCTTCGATGCTGTAAAGCGATCTATCCTGCATGTTTCCTCCCGCCACGAATCTCGATTTTAGTTTATCGAAATGTCCAGTGGACAGGAATTTTTCTTTAAGAAACATAGATGATCTGATAACCTTACTTCTTTGGGCGTACGATAGGTTTTGCCAAGGGATAGGTCTGAATACGCCTTTCTTAATGATAGAGGAGACTTCCTTGAGCATCGACTCCTTCGCCTTATCCTTGTACATTAACAATGCCTTCTTCACGGATATGTGCATAAGAGTCACTCCACTCTTCTCGCTCCAATCATTATCGCGTTCACGCCAATCTCCATCCTTGTGACCATAAAATCGCCTCGGACGTAGATTGTAACGACCCACTCCAAGCTGAGCAACTTCAGGAGGGTCCATATGAACGATATCAGATTCATCATTCTCGGTAAGTTGTTGAGCATCAGCCTGATGGAGTAGATCCTCCTCGATAGTCGGAGTAGTAACTTCAGTCACTGTGGGAGCAGTGGGACCGATGATATCATCTCCGTCAATACTATCGGAAGTCGGTACAACGATATTAGGATCAGGTGGGACAGCATCAACATCTGATTCGGCGTGATCGATAGCTGAATCGACACCGTCATGGGCATTATCAGGTCCTTCACTAGGTTGCAGCGAGGAAGGCTGCACACCCCTGGAATCTGAACTGATGCCGGGATCGATATCGGCAAGCTGATCGGGAGGGATATCGACATTTGGTAGAGGAACGACTTCTTTCTCACGTCTCCCGAAGTTCTGCTCAAGGACTTCATCTTGAGGTTCGTTTGTGGCCGGAGCATCTCCGACAGGCCTGTTGTTCGATAAAAGGAACTCCATATCATCTGGCGTCGCTTGACCGGGTTGCGACGCCAGCTCGTTCATAGTTGCGATGATAGTTGAGCTAAGAGGGACCTCAGTCCACTGATCCATCGTAGCCACCTTCATCGTATCGAGCATTAGGACCTTATGCGAACCGTAGTCATTGCCCACCGGCACTAAGGCTAATCCGGGTCGAGTACGCGGACGCTGGTCATTAGAGGTACGGGTGAACACTTCAACAGGTTGGAGGAACTCCAGGGCACAGTTGGTCTTTATATCAGGACGTCTACCAGTCATAAACTCCAATGGCGAAAGGTTTCCATGGGTAGAAGTAGTAGGTAACATCGATAGTCTCTGACACACGAAGTAGACTAGCCACACGATAAGCATCTTAGCAAGGAGGAATTTCAGCCCAGCACGGACGCAACGGCATCCGGTTTTGATTTGGCCAACCATGTTCTCGACTTGGCCGACGTGGGTCTCGGGTCCTGCTTGATGCACGTTGGTAACTGAGGCTTGAATGACAGGAGCGATGGCGGCGACACCACTCTCTCCGTCGACAAAAACATCGGTAACATTGAAACCCCACCCAGTATATTTGGCCTTTTGACGGAACAAAGCTTCTTTGATAAGACCATGTTTCTTGGAGCTGAGGTAGTTAACCATAGGCATTCGACCGGGCTCACTAACAGAAACAAGGAACGGAACACGCTCTACGAACATGAGATCGATGAACAACTTCATGTCCGACTGAACTATCATGCCCGGCGAAGGCCCCATACCGCGCTTAATTACCTTCCTTGGGCGCCGCCTACTGGCTCCTCGGATATAAGGAAGTTCGTTTCCGAACACTTTGTAGGCATTGATAACATCGACAGTTCCGATTTTGACTCCATCGATACCATTCTTCACTCTTTCAACCATTCTCCAGAGTGATGGTATATAACCCCAAAGCGCATAGAGACGTCGCACTGTCTCCATATTCTCCACTTCACGCTTAGTATACACCGCTAGTCGCTCATCGGTAGTAGTCATAAGGATAGAAGTATCTCGATCGCGTTGCAGACGTTGCATATTAGATGCAGCTAGTCGAGACATGTCACAGGTGAAAGTATTCCGACGAGGGCCGGTGCTGAAGTAGACTGTTGAACCACCCTTGGTAAGCGTCTTCTCCTCAAAACCTGGCTCCCAGCCTGGGACCCAGCCTTGCTGAATAGCCTTCCCTTCAGAGATGACGTTGGCATTACCATTTGGGTAGTACCAGGCTTCTCCGAAATCAGCTAGATCTCCAACTTGATCGATAGTGTCCTCTCCAGTTGCTCCGATCACTTTCGTAGAATAAGGAGCAGGTCTGATGTTGAAAAGAAGTTCAGCATCGCGGATTACATGCTCCTGGGCCATAGAGTCAAGGCCCACTTCATATCGTCGCAGACCAGATGAACCCCCGATAGTCTTCATGACTTCAATTGAAGGAAGGATTGAATTCACAACAGACACAGGCTCAGCGGGTTCGATGGCAATGGACATTACCGCGGTAGTCGGAGAGGGCTTCTTGGATGGGCAGTTCTTGACACGATGTCCAGGCTTACCACATCCAAAACATAACTTACTTTTCTTCGAAGATGAGTTCTGGACCGAGGAACCATGGCTAAACTCCATTCGAGACTGCTCGGGGTCTGAACTCTTCTTCTCAGCATTATCGGTATTCCCCATCCTCGCTTTCTTTTTAGGCTTCATTGAAATTGCAAAGACGGTAGCATCCCTCTTGACGCCAGAGAAACTGCTAGGGGCAAGCACCTTATAATTTAACGCAAGTGAATAAGCTTCCTCGACAGTTGCGGGCAAATCCCTCGGACGAGTCTGAAAATCGAGCTCGAGTTGAGCCCACTGAGGGGCCAGCTTCTGTAGAAAAGAACGCACCCAGTACTCATCACCCCTGTCTTCCATGCCTGCCTCCAGTAGCTGCTCCTTCATGGCTAAAAATCTCGCGTAGAAGTCGTGGATCTTCTCGTTATACTTGTCACCACTCGAAACAGATGTCATTCGCAGCTTATTCCACTCCTGGTCGCACTTCATCCTTGCATGAACCGAACTTTCAGCGTGCGGGATCGAGAGGACTCTAACACACAGCTTCCAGTACTTGATAGGATTCTGCTTCTCCATGACGGACAAGTACTTCTCATCTTGCATAAGCTCCGCCTTCGCGCTTAACGAGGTATGCTCGATCATGAATCCAAAAATCTTGAACTTCTGCTCACGTAGCTTGGATTTGTCCTTCTGGTATTCCTTGAGGTCCGACTCAAACAGCTTGTCGGCCATGCGCCTCTGAGCAGTTCGCCAGCGGGCCTCCAGAACTGCATTTCGAACAAGCCTTGCTTCTCTATCCTCCGCTGACTCGTCCATCGGCTCTTCTTCAAGGGGCTCTAGCTCAACACCATCATCTGGTACGGGCAGATGGGCCATACGTCTCGCTCGGATTAAGCACTTCCTGTAGTTTGGCTCGGGGATCGTATACTTCTGGCCAGTCGTAATGAAGGATGCACTCGGTCCATGAATCGATTGGAGATGGGATCCCCATATTTCCTTGATCTTGGCAATGTTGGAATTCAGGGAAGAGCCAGAGCTGTATTTGACTAAGGCCATGCTCTTCTCCGAATCGGCTTGGGCTCTCTTTCCATTGTGGTCTTCAGAATGAGAACGATTGCGGGGCTTGGCTCTCGTGTCGGCCTTCCGGTCTTGAGTCGACATCTGACCGGCTGACAATAGTTGATTAAGTGGCTGGATAGCAGCTTTTTCGTGCCCGAACCGCACAAGAAGCTACTCTCAGTTGAGTTCCACTAATCAGCTTATCTTGACCTTGAGTCTTGATGAATCGCAGCTATCTTAGTCGGAAGCTCGCTATCCGCAGGCTCGCTAATGTACCCACTAGGTCCTTACTTACCGGGAACGGTGTAAGAAGGAGAGTAGGCAATAGCTTTGACTTAATCAACTATTGTGAGAGAAAACACTAATGCCAGAGCGAACGAGGTTCGTCTGCACAACGGCTCCTTTGATGAGTAACGGCTGGACTACAGCGAATGCAGAGAGAATCCAGGTAGCAGCATGCTCAAAAG